>JBMSJH010000289.1:0-2024 GCA_049418705.1 Aquirufa sp. | reverse complement strand
CTATTCAGACCAAACCTATAGCATTTGCCGTGCAGTGGACTCTCCTTCCTGCAAGATTCTTTTCGATATGTACCACATGCAGCGAAATGAAGGAAACTTAATTGCGAACATGGACAAATGCTGGAACGAGATCGGCTACCTACAGATTGGCGACAATCCAGGCCGTAAAGAACCGACTACGGGCGAGGTCAATTACCAAAACATTTTCAGGCACCTAAAACAAAAAGGATATTCCGGCGTTCTAGGCATGGAACATGGAAATTCAAAGCCTGGGAAGGAAGGAGAATTAGCTTTGATAGAGGCTTACCGCAAATCAGATGTCTAATTTCTTGTTAATTCAAAAAATAATTTAGACATTCGCTTAATTATCTAATTAAGATGGACGCAAAATTCAAAGCAATCAACGACCCTACCCGGAGAGAGATATTGCAATTTCTAGTCAATGGCCCGCAGAATGCAGGTAAAATTGCTGATCAATTTGCGATGAGCAAGCCCAGCATTTCTCATCATTTGGATTTGCTGAAGCAGGCAAAACTGATCCAAGCGGAGAAAAAAGGCCAATTTATAGAATACAAATTGGATAAATCAGGTTTCGAGGTAATCCATACTTGGTTTCAGTCCTTCTCTAAATACTTTGAATTCCCTAAGCCTAAAATTAGAATCGAAATTTAATCTGTTTTATTATGCAACTGCCCAGCTCATTTCAATTTATCCAATCACATCTACCTTCGAATACAAAAGGATTAGGAATTACAACATTGAGTAAACGTAATTTCTTTCAGTCGATTGGAGATTATTTCGCAGAAAAATCAGGTAAAAATCGGGTATCCTATGTGGCTGTGGGGGATGATTTTATCACCCTTTTGCACTTTCAGGGAACTGATCTTATTGACGAAAAAACAATTAATTTAGATCAATTAGACCACTTTTACGTATCTGAAGGCCAAACGGCAGACGGAATTATACACCATCTATCTTGTGATGCCACAGTCATCATTTCTGAAAAGAAAATGGTGGATCATCACGTTAAGATTTTGCCTTGTTTATTAGGCGAAAACGCTAGCAATGTACAAGCGATTCAAAGCATCCAATGGGCACAGGAATCCAAAAAAATCATCACAGATATATTGAAAGGATGGCCAGAACTAATCGCTAAGAAGAAAGCGAAATTGGCAGAGGAGAACGCTTAATCTTCGGCTATTTTTTGATCGACCTTTAAATCGAATAATTCTTTGGAGGTCAATGCAACCAAGCTTACTAATACTAAGGTCACTCCTGCTCCAAGTAATACAGAGGGCACAGTCCCGAAAAATTTAGCGGCCACGCCTGATTCAAAGGCACCCATTTCATTCGAAGTACTCACGAATACACCATTCACGGAAGATACACGGCCTCTCATTTCGTCGGGTGTGTAGAAGCGTAGCACCGTTTGGCGGATAACTACGGAGATGGAATCAAAAGCTCCTGTGAAAAATAAGGCGACCACAGAAATCCAAAAATTAGTCGAAACCCCAAAAATCAAAGTCGCTACTCCAAAGCCCGCAATAGCTAAAATCAGGTTTCTCCAAGCGTGTTTTAAGGGAGGAAAGTAAACCAAAGTGACCATCGTCACCACCGCTCCTACCGATGGAGCGGCGCGCAAAATGCCCAATCCCTCCGCTCCCACTTTCAAAATATCTTCAGCGAAAATGGGCAAAATGGCTATTACACCCCCAAACAACACCGAAAACAAATCCAAGGAAATCGAATACAGGATGATCTTCGTCTTAAAAACATAGGCAATCCCTTCGCGCAAACTATGCCAAATCGATTCGTGCTGCACAGTTTTCACAGGAACAGGCCGGTTTTCTATTTGGAAAATACAAAACATTACACCCAGCAATAAGGCGATTACCGTCATCAAAGAACCCGATAAACCAGCATAGGCGTATAAAAATCCAGCCACCCCCGGACCTAAAATGGAGCCCAATTGCCAGAACGAACTATTCCAGGTAGCTGCATTCGCAAACACCTCTTTAGGCACT
>JBMSJH010000288.1:0-2028 GCA_049418705.1 Aquirufa sp. | reverse complement strand
ATCTTTATCGATGATGAGTATAAGGATTGTAGGATTCTGAGCTCTGAGGGGCAGGAGTAAATTTCAAAGTTCAAAGAGCAAAGTTCAAAGAGCAAAGGTGATATTAAAAAAGGTAGCATAGCTCCCTTTTTTAATGAGTATTGTTTGAAAGCATAAATAATAAAGAACAAAGGTGGTATTAAAAAAGCGGCACATGCCGCTTTTTTAATTAGTAAGATGAAATAATTCATTTCTGAATTCATCCCCGAAGGGGATTCCTACTTTGTTCTTTGTTCTTTGTGCTTTGAACTTTACACAGCCACCGGCGCCTTAATCCCTGGATACGGATCATATCCCTCTAGCGTGAAGTCTTCGTATTTAAAATCTAAGATATCTTTCACGTTGGGATTGATTTTCATCGTAGGCAAAGCACGTGGAGTTCTGCTTAATTGTAGTTCCACCTGTTCCATGTGATTACTGTATAAGTGGGTGTCTCCCCCTGTCCAAATGAAATCTCCTAGTCCTAAATCGCAAACTTGTGCCATCATCATGGTTAACAAGGCATAAGAAGCGATGTTGAAAGGTACTCCTAAGAATACATCGGCTGAGCGTTGGTATAATTGACAAGATAGTTTGCCGTTCGCTACGTAAAATTGGAAGAAGGCGTGGCAGGGCATTAAAGCCATTTTAGGCAAGTCTGCAACATTCCAAGCACTTACAATGATGCGACGAGAATCTGGGTTTGTTTTTAGGGTGTGAACGGCTTCTTTGATTTGGTCAATAACGACACCATTTGCGCCTTCCCAGCTTCTCCACTGTTTTCCATAAACGGGACCTAGATCACCATTTGCGTCTGCCCATTCATCCCAAATGCGTACCCCATTTTCTGTTAAGTACCCAATATTTGTTTCGCCATTTAAGAACCATAAAAGTTCGTGAATGATGGATTTTAGGTGTGTTTTTTTGGTGGTGACTAATGGAAAGCCCTCTTCTAGGTTGAAGCGCATTTGGTAGCCAAAAACACTCGTAGTACCGGTTCCCGTACGGTCAGATTTAAACGTTCCGTTTTCCTTAATGTGGGTTAATAAATCTAAGTAAGCTTGCATATTAGGCGTCGAATTTTTCTCCGTTTAAAACTAAGGTATGAGTAATGGTGGCGCTAGGCTCTAATTGAGCGGTAGCTGAGCAATATTTGTCCATGGACATTTGGATCGCTTTCAAGGCTTTATTTCCATCGATTGCACCCTTTAATTCAAATTGAATGTTGATGTTGCGGAATGGTGTTTTCTCAGTTCCTTCGATCTTCTCCCGGTCTCCTTGCACGCGAATTTGAAAGTCCTCCACGATTTGTCGTTGTTTCTTTAAGATTAAGATAACATCGATGGCAGTACATCCACCTAAACCCATTAATAAGAGCTCCATAGGTCTGGCGCCCGCATTGTGTCCTCCAATTCCCTCCGCCGCGTCGATGTGAACGGAAATGGGAGAGGAGCCTTTGGCCTCAAAATGAAAATCCTGATCTAGGCGATTTAAAACTACTTCCATGCTATTTTAATTGATTCGATTTAATTTCTTTGGTCCATAAAACTTCGCCTTTTACATTAAACAAAGTAATGGTCAACGTTCTATCTTTTAACGGGCCGGTAACTTCTATTTTAGAGAAGGCTCTTTCTTGTACCAAAGTCCCTTCCACTAACGTGGCATTATAATCTTGCTTCACAGCATCCGCTTTACCAGCAGTCATCGGCGAAACGGTCAAATCATATAAGGGATAAGTGCCTTCCCGCTCTAATTTATTCAGGTTAGAGATGTGGCGATCACCGGTTAAAAAGAGCACGCCCGGGATTTTACGGTTCTTTAGTTCTTTTAACAAATATGTTCTCTCTGCCTCATAATTCGCCATGTTTTCGAATACTTTGGCAGGACTAATCACCTGTCCACCGTTGACGATAACTTTGAAACTAGCTCTAGAAGTAGACAATTGATCTAACAGCCAAGTCATTTGTTTCGCACCCCAATAGTCTTTATTTGGATCATTTAACTCGTTCG
>JBMSJH010000287.1:0-2034 GCA_049418705.1 Aquirufa sp. | reverse complement strand
TGCGCTTTTTGAATTCTTCACGAAGCGGGATTTGGTTTAAATAACCGAAACTAACTTCATTTTGTGCCTTCACCCAGGCTTTCGTTTCCTCGCTATTATCGTCTTCTAACCAGCGATACGGATCCGCCACTTGGGTTCCATGGTAATTATCGACGTGATCGATTTTCTTAGTAGCAGGGTATTTCATTTGGGCCAAAGCAGACGCAGATACGAGCATCATCGCTGCAATTAAGTGTTTAGATGTTGACATAGGTTTGATTTAGAATAGAGATCCCGTCTCGGCTCTAGGCGCTATCCCCACGTGGCGATACGCTTTTTCTGTAGCCTCACGCCCCCGAGAGGTGCGCTTCAAGAATCCCTCTTGTATTAAAAAAGGGTCGTACACTTCTTCGATAGTTTCAGCCTCCTCGCCACAAGCCGTAGCAATGGTCGTTAAGCCGACTGGGCCACCTTTGAATTTCTCGATGATGGTCATTAGGATGCGATTGTCCATTTCGTCTAGGCCGTTTTGGTCTACATCCAAGGCATTCAAAGCGATTTCTGCGATTTTAACATCGATGGAACCGTTGCCCTTCATTTGGGCAAAGTCACGGGTACGGCGCAATAAATTATTCGCGATACGAGGCGTTCCACGGCTACGACGCGCAATTTCATAAGCCCCAGACTCATCGATCGGCATATCTAAAATCGCCGCCGAGCGTTTCACGATTTTAGTCAATAAAGCGGCATCATAATACTCCAGACGGGCATTAATCCCAAAACGAGCCCGCAAAGGCGAGGTCAATAAACCGGCCCTTGTTGTTGCACCAATTAAAGTAAATGGATTCAACCCGATCTGAATGCTACGCGCATTCGGGCCCGAATCCAGCATAATATCAATCTTATAATCCTCCATCGCGGAATACAAGTATTCCTCCACAATCGGATTCAAGCGGTGAATTTCGTCAATAAATAATACGTCGTAAGGCTGCAAATTCGTTAACAAACCCGCTAAATCGGAGGGCTTGTCTAATACGGGTCCCGAAGAAATCTTCAGGGTAGAACCTAATTCGTTCGCGATGATGTGAGATAAAGTCGTCTTGCCTAAACCTGGAGGCCCGTGCAATAAAACGTGATCCAAAGCCTCCTCACGGGCTTTTGCCGCCCCAACGAAGATTTGAAGGTTGTCTACAATTTTACCTTGACCCGAAAAGTCCAAAAAGCTCAAGGGCCGCAGGGCCTTGTCAAACTCCTTCTCTTGTGGGTTCAACGCTTCCGCATCCCCAGTTAAATAATCTTCACGCATCGTCGAAATAGTAAATTGAAATCAAAGATAATTTTTTTATTGAGAAGATTTTATAGTTTTGAAAAACCAAAAATCTGAACCTAAACTTATGTCATCCATTTTCATCGGCGAACTAGCCGGAACTGCTACCCTACTTTACCTTGGAAACGGCGTTGTTGCCAACATGTTATTAAAAGATACGAAAGGAAGTGGCACAGGATTATTAGCTATCGCGGCTGCCTGGGCCTTTGCTGTCACCATTGCCATCTATGTTTCTACCTATTTTGGGAGTTCAGGAGCCACTTAAATCCAATCGTAACCATTGCAGGTTGTGTGAAATCGGGAGATTGGAGCTTATTTCCTACTTTCATCGGAGCCCAATTAACGGGGGCGATGTTAGGCCAATTATTGGTTTGGTTGCATTACAAGCCGCACTATGATGTGACCACAGATAAAGGAGCCATTCGCGCTTCTTTCTGTACAGATCCAGCGATCAAAAATACCCCATTTAACTTTATTTCTGAGGCTTTTGCGTCCGCATTAGCGATTGTCGCATTAGGCACTTTTTCTACCGTGCAAACGGGATTAGGGCCATTCACAGTAGGCATTTTAGTCTGGGCGATCGGTCTAGGCCTAGGGGGAACCACAGGTTATGCGATTAATCCGGCACGTGATTTAGGACCGAGAATTATGCACGCCATTTTACCTATTCCTAATAAAGGGGATTCGGGCTGGGAATATGCTTGGATTCCGGTGTTAGGACCAGCAGC
>JBMSJH010000286.1:0-2069 GCA_049418705.1 Aquirufa sp. | reverse complement strand
TAATTGACTTCCACTTCCTATGAAATTAGTAGCAGTCACATTCCCACTCACAGTTTGATTGCCAGTTATAGAAACATTGCCACCAGAATAACTAATGTCGTTACCTGATTTTATCCAATCCGAGTTGATTCTTGACCAAACAGGAGAACTTGAACTTCCAGAATTTACGTAGAAACCGCTAGTTCCGTCCGTTTGATAAACTAAAAGTCCATTCTCTGGATTTGAGATCGCTGTTCTTTGACTAGCTGTCATACGAGGAATAAGAATCCCCTTATCTGTTGAGCTAACTTCTAATTTTGCAGAAGCATGAGGAGTTGAAGTTCCTATCCCTGTTTGTGCCTTCAAATGAATGGAAACAAACATAAGGGCAATAAAATAAACAAATCTGACCTTCATGGAAACTAAAATAAATCTCACAAAAATAAGATTAGCCCTGAATTTCACAAAATAATATAAAACGATGGCCTTTTGATTAAGGTATCATCCAAGAATTCATCCCCTTCTCATAATCAAAGAAAGCCCTACGATGCCCCGCATGATTCAACCATAACCAATCGATGGATTGAACGTGGATGGAGACAATGCCAAAGTTGGAATATCCGCTCTCACTTTCGGATAATGTAAAGTTTTCATTTTCGATATTTTCCGATAGACCACTTGAAGATTCTTCTGTAAAGCTAGATGGGCTGAAGCGAGTTAAATAACATTTTCTACTCGATATTGAAGTTTTTTGCCAAGCTTCGTCAGTAATTTCATTCGAATGATGAAGAAAAGCTTTCCCCTTAACTCGTATCTGAATCCTTTCTAAGCCATCATAAAATAAGGCTGAAATGGAGGGGTTTTGGGATAATTCTTGCCACTTCGGGCTTCGAACATCGGTATGGAAGCGTAATTCTCGTTCCGTAGGTAATGTTTTACGCAATACTACCGTACGTAAACTCACGTCGCCCTGGTGAAGCGTCGCAATACTGGGTGTGTGAAAAGGAGTTCTGCTTTTTACAGCACCGCTTACTAAGCGGTCCCAGCAGTTTTGCTCAAGCTCTGATAGATTGTATTGCGTGTAATCGTTATAGCTATGTTCTTTTTTTTCCATCTTATTAACTCAAACTATTCATGAGTTCTTTAATTTAAAATAAGTGGAAAATCGTAACTTAATTTTGATGGCACTATAAGTTATAGGTAGAATCACCAACCAAATTAGAATTGACATAAAAAAGATATCAATAAGGAAGCTGCTGTAGCTTATCATTGGGTCAGAATCAAGAAGAGCTAAGATGATAGTTAAAACCAAAGAAACAACATAGCTATTGAGTAATGTTTTTTTAATGTTCATATTACTTCTGAAAAACGCGTTTCAACAAATCGCTCGTTCTGGCTAATGGATTAACTCGAATTTCCTTTTCTTGTTTTGCAATTTCGCTGTAAATGCCTTCCATCGCCTTTTCGGTGACGTAGGCACTTAAATCTGGGTTGATCTTTTTATTACTAAATGGGATGGCATTATAAGCTGTGATGGCCTTTTCCCAGTATTTGGTGGCATTGACTTTTTCGAGGGAGTTTTTAATGATGGGATTAAAGCTGGACTTTAATTCTGTACTCGTTTTTGAGCGAAGGTAAGTCGTAGCAGCTGTTTCGTCGCCACGAAGGATATTGATGCCGTCTGATATCGTCATTTGCTTGATGGCATTCACGAAAATCGGTGCTGCTGTAGCTGATGCGTCTTCTGCAGCGCGGTTCATACTTAGGATAAAATCATCTGCAAATTGGTTCAATCCAACGCTTCTGAGGGTGCTTTCGACTTTGGCGGCTTCTGGTGGCATCAGGATTTTCAATGCGGCATTTTTAAAGAATCCATCCGGTTTTGCAAGATTAGCGCAACCCTTTTCTGCGCCGTTAGTTAATGCCTCTTTTAAGCCATTCGCAATATCATCTGAACTTAGAGAGGTGCTACCAGTTGAAATGATTTTAGTGGCTTTGTTGAGGAGTCCTTGGATGTTTTGAGCTTGAGCGGTAAATCCGAAAGCTAGTAAGATGAATAGTATTTTTTTCATTTATAAAAAATTTCAAAG
>JBMSJH010000285.1:0-2077 GCA_049418705.1 Aquirufa sp. | reverse complement strand
TTGGTCTTTTTTGAAAGTAAATCGAAGAGACCATTTTGGGAGAAATACTTCTCTCCATTGAAATTAATGGTCAATCCAGCATTTAGATAAGCATAATTCCAAAATAGAGAATCTAAATATTGAGGAATGAAGTGATAATTTTTGAAGATGGTATTATCCGGCTCAAACTGTACATGCGTACCACTCTTTGCGTTGGAAGGTTCAATACCTTTAGATTCAGCCGTTAATTCACCTTTACAAAATTCTGCCCACTTGGTTTGACCATCGCGATAAGATTGCACTTTAAAGTAGTTTGATAGCGCATTGGTCGCCTTTGTACCTACACCATTCAAACCTACGGACTTTTGGAAAGCACCAGAATCATATTTACCACCCGTATTGATCTTAGATACACAATCAATCACCTTTCCTAAGGGAATACCACGACCATAATCACGTACTTCTACTTTATGATCAGAAATCTTCACATCGATCGACTTGCCATTTCCCATCATGTGCTCATCAATCGAGTTATCCATGATTTCCTTCACGAGCACATAGATACCATCATCAACTGATGAACCATCTCCTAATTTACCAATATACATACCCGGACGTAACCGAATATGTTCTTTCCAATCTAGGGAACGAATACTATCGTCGTTATAAACAGGTGCGTTATTTTGATTTTCTTCCACTGACATAATTTTACACTAAATTATCAAAGATTTTGCGTTTAAGAAAGAGGTGCGATTGAATTAATCAGGTAAAAAAAGGACTAGCGGATTAAAAGCCTGTTTCATTGGTTTTTAATGCTGTAAAAAAGAGGATAACTTGCGCTTGCTTTGCAACAGTCGTCACTGTGTGACTTAGTCAATTAGACATATGAATTTAAAAGAAAACGTTTTAGAGGGTCTTCGTTCCATCAAAGGGAATTTATTAAGAACGGTTTTAACCGCGCTCATTATATCCCTGGGAATCACCTCTTTAGTGGGTATATTAACGGCTATTGATGGAATTCAAAGTTCTGTAGACAATTCATTTTCTGGTCTAGGTGCCAATTCTTTTGATATTCGTAATCGACCGATGATGCAAGTAAGAAGAGAAGGGCAGAAAGAAAAAAGATTCAAAAACATCGATTATCGTCAAGCCATACACTATAAAACTTTGTTTTCTACGAAGGGGAAGGTCTCATTGAAAACAAACGTAAATAATAATGCCATCGCCAAATTCGCTTCCAAGAAAACAAATCCCAATACCCGAGTTTTAGGTATCGATGAAAACTTTATGGAATTGAAAGGCTATAAAGTAGGGGCTGGGCGTAATTTCTCAGCAAATGAACAAACGAATGCCATCAATGTGTGTATTCTCGGTGTGGATGTAATTGATCAATTATATGAAAAGCAAAGTCCCATAGGAACTGAAATTATCGTATCAGGTATTAAATTAAAAGTAATTGGTGTTCTTGAAAAGAAGGGCAACATGATGGGTGGTGGAGATGACCGTGTAGTGGTTGTTCCCTTAGAAACAGGTCGTAAAATGGCCGTAGGCAGAAATTTGACATTTGATATTACTACCTCAGCAGCGAAAATTAAAAACCTAGATGACTTCATGGAAGAGGCAAGAGGAGCTATGCGTAAAGTGCGAATGGATCCCATTGGAACTGAAGATTCGTTTAGTATCGACCGCTCAGATTCTATGGCTAAAAGCTTTGAAAGTATTACAGGTTCACTTCGTATCGGAGGATTTGTGATAGGTTTTATCACCTTATTAGGTGCTGCCATCGCATTAATGAATATCATGATGGTGTCTGTTAGCGAAAGGACGAGAGAAATTGGGATTAGAAAATCACTAGGTGCGACGCCAGGACGAATTTTACAACAATTCCTCATTGAGGCTATTGTAATTTGTTTACTAGGTGGAATAGGAGGGATTATGTTAGCTATTCCGATCGGAAACTTAATTGCTCAAGGAATTAGCTCGGGAGCGGCTAGCTTTATTATTACTTTGCTTTGGATGATGACTGGTATTATTATTTGTGTTTTAGTTGGCTTATTCTCAGGAATTTATCCAGCCTTTAAAGCTTCCAAAATGGATC
>JBMSJH010000284.1:0-2123 GCA_049418705.1 Aquirufa sp. | reverse complement strand
CTTCGGCTAGATCGCATGCAGCAATAGCTAATTCACAGATAATCCAGAGAAAATACGCGACCGGTTTTGAGAAGGAATCTCCACAGGCTTGTGCTAAATCCCGACCTGTAGCCACGCCTAATTTCAAGGCCAAATGTTGAAGCAAAATGGCAAAGAGGCTGGAGATAAGAATCACCGACAGAAGCGTATAGCCAAATTGAGCGCCACCTGCTAAATCCGTCGCCCAATTTCCAGGATCCATGTAGCCGACAGCGACCATAAATCCTGGACCAATGAATGCGCGTAAATTTCGCCAAAATCCTTCTCCTTTAGGGACAGGTATCGTAGCAAAAACCTCGCTCAATGAATTTTCCGGATGTGATTTACGCCAATGCTTGGACATTGAATTAACTATTTACCTTCAAATATACTTATTTTACGACAATTCAAAAATAATTTTTAGTTAAGCCTAAAAAATTAAATCCCCAAATAATTCCTTATTTTTGAGTTCAAAACAATTCAAGATGGCGACTTCATTTGCGGAAGAAAACTACCTGAAAATCATTTATCGCCTTTCAGAGGGCCATAATGAGGATATATCGACTAATGCAGTGGCTGAATTAACGCAGACAAAAGCGGCTTCGGTAACCGATATGCTTCGCAAGCTGGCTGATAAGGGCTGGGTCAACTACCAAAAATACCAAGGTGTTCGTTTAAGTCCGGAGGGTGAAAAAATAGCCTTGGGCATTGTTCGAAAGCACCGGTTATGGGAGGTTTTTCTGGTGGAAAAAATGGGCTTTAACTGGGATGAGGTACATGAAATCGCTGAACAGTTGGAACATATTGAGTCGGATACGCTCATCGACAAGCTGGATGCTTTTCTTGAATTCCCCAAAACGGACCCACACGGAGATCCAATTCCCAGTAAAAGTGGAGTGATGCCGGAACTAGGCTATTTGCATTTGGCAGATATCAGAGCAGGAAAAAGTTGCGTGCTGATGGGCGTTGCGAAAGACTCTGCCGTCTTTCTGCAATTACTTACGAAAATGAATTTAAGTCTTGGAAGTGGATTAAGAGTTCAAGAAATCAACGAGTTTGATCGTTCGATTGCCGTAAGCATCGATGGAAAACCTGCTGTATTTATTAGCCACGAGGTTGCCAAGAATATTTTGGTTAAACTAGCTCAATAGATCCAAGACTTCATCCTCACTCAGATTACGCAAGATACTTTCATCTGAAGTCACCAATTCATTCGCTAAATCAAGCTTACGTTGCTGCAAGGATAAAATCTTTTCTTCGACGGTTTCCTTGCTGATAAACTTATAGGTAAATACGGTCTTCTTCTGTCCGATACGGTGCGCCCGGTCAATCGCTTGTGCCTCCGCCGCAGGATTCCACCACGGATCCAATAAGAATACGTAATCCGCTGCAGTCAAGTTTAAACCTACCCCACCGGCCTTCAAGGAAATCAAAAATACAGATTGCCCATCGTCCTTTTGGAAACTTTCCACCTGACCTTTACGATCGGAAGTACTTCCGTCCAAATAAGCATAATCAATGCCTCGCTCATCCAAAGCCTTGCGAATAAGGCCTAAATGCTGGACAAACTGGCTGAATATCAACACCTTATGATGCTGCTCCAATACAGTTTCCAATTTCTCTAACACAGCCTCCATCTTGCCGGATTCTCCCTCGAAGCCTTCTTCACAGAGTGCCGGGTGATTCGCTAATTGGCGTAATTTGGTTAGACCTTGAAGGACAGAGAATCGGGATTTTTGAAGACCCTCGTCTTTGATTTGTTTCAACAACACATCACGATAGAAGGATTTCGTCTTATCGTAAAGGCGTTCTTGTTCCTCCGACATGGTGCAATAGGTAATGGACTCCATTTTCTCTGGTAAATCCGCCGCTACCTGCCGCTTTTCACGACGTAATAAATAAGGCTTTATTAAGAAATAAAGACGTTTTTTCTGATCGCTATCGGCCTTCTTCTCAATGGGAATTTGAAAATAATCCTTAAAATATCGCTGAGTACCTAATAAACCTGTATTGACAAAATTCATTTGTGACCACAAGTCCATGGTTGAGTTTTCCAGCGGCGTTCCCGTCATCACTAAACGGTACTTCGCATTTAACTTCTGAAC
>JBMSJH010000283.1:0-2124 GCA_049418705.1 Aquirufa sp. | reverse complement strand
GGGCTAGATTTTTCATGTTTCAAATTTCAAAGTTCAAAGCTCAAAGTTCAAAGTTTTGTATTTGCTCTTTGCTCTTTGAACTTTGGTATTTTTTAAAAGAAAGGTAAAATTCCCAACGGGAATTTTACCTTTCTTTTAAAAGTATTTCCATATCCTCCAGCAAATGATTCACCTCAGCTTCCACCGTGCCATCATAAATGCCGCGAACATGTCGGTTTTTATCTACCAAAATAAAGGCGCCACTGTGCACAAATCCACCTGCTTCATTTGGGTCTTCCTGTGCGGAAACCATGTAACTTTTTTGGCCTAACGTATATATGGCTGCCTTATCTCCTGTTAATAAATTCCATTTAGGCGCTTTTACTTGAAGGCGAGCTGCATAGTCTTTTAACACGTTAGGGGTGTCAAAATCTGGGTCAATACTATGCGAAATGATTCTCACCTCATCGCGGTCCTTGTAACGCTCATAGATGCGTAACATCTGCGTTTTCATTTTAGGGCAAATCGTAGGGCAGGTGGTAAAAAAGAAATCGGCTACATAGACCTTTCCCTCGACATCCTTTTCGCTAACAAAAACGGAGTCTTGATTTAGAAAACGGAAGGAGGGGATTTGGTGGTATACCGTATCTCCTTTAGCATTCACCTGTTTAGGGCCTAAGAAAGGCAATTTCTTCTCTTGGGAACAAGATAATGCCAATAAGGCTACCAGAAAATTAAGGACGATAATTTTTAGCCGCATGTAGGGTAGAATCTGTCAATTTTTGAAGATCAGTTAATTGTTGGTACTGGTTTTTGAGATAAATGACTTTGGCATCTACCTCCATTTTATCCAAACTGTCGATGGAAAACTGGTGCATCCAATCCATCATGGATTGATCTGCTTTATCTAAAGCCCCGATCAGTTTCTTCACGTGAACAGAATCTGCCCCAGTCGAAAGGCTATCAAGTTTCGATTTAAGAGAAACGATTTGCTCCGTTTGAGGCATGAGCACATCATGTAAACCTAAGACCTTTGCTTGCAATTCTTCACTCAGCTTTTCCTCGGCTTGGGAACATCCCAGGAATAAAAATGGGAGGACTAGTAATTTTTTCATTTATGTGACAGTATTAAATTTCGTACATTACCTAACAGATCTTTGTAGCCCTGTTGTCCACCGATCATTTTAGCAATTTCTTCCACGCGTTCCTCCTCTTGTAACTCGCGAAGGTTCGAAACAGTTTTCGATCCGGCGTGATCTTTGTAAACAAACCAGTGCTTGGATCCCGCGGCAGCAATTTGAGGCAGGTGGGTGATGGCAATAATTTGGTGACCTTGTCCCATTTGGCTGAGCATTTGGCCCATTTTAATGGCAATCTCACCCGAAACACCCGTATCGATTTCGTCGAGAATGAGGGTGGGAAGCACTCTTTTTTTGGCTAATAAATGTTTGATGGATAACATCAAACGGCTCATCTCACCACCAGAAGCAATTTGCTTGAAGGGTTTAGGAGCAAGGCCTTTATTTGCCGAGAATAGTAATTGAATTTTGTCCGAGCCATTTGCGGCTAGTTCTTTGGCCGTATGATCCCAAGACAAAGACGCATTCGGTATTCCTAGCGATTGCAAGGAGATAACTAAGGAGGTTGAAATGGCCTCTAAAACCGATGAACGAGAGGAAGAAAGGGAGGCGGCCACATCTGTTGCGTGAGCAAAATCCGTTTCCACGCGAGCACGAGCATCTGCTAAAACGGTATCCATCGAAGAATACTGAGAAAGACGCAAGTCTAAAGTGCTCAGCATTTCGATTAAATCGGAAACAGAATTCACCTGGTATTTCTGCAACAAGCGATTCAATAAGTCTAATCGCTTCTGTTTTTGTTCTAATTCTAAGGGATCGTAAATGAAATCTTCTCTGCTTGTAGGTAACATATTGTTATCAACATATCCAAAATCCGTAAAACTAACAACCGGTATCCTGCCCATCATCCTGTATTCTGTTCTCCGTTCAGAATCTTTTCCAAATTTTCTGTCCGTCTTTTTTTCTAATGCATATTGCAGTTCTGTTGATGTCAATCTTCTGTGCATCTTAACTCTTAGCGGGTATAACAGATCTATCATGGTAGAAAGATGTCTGAAATCTTCTT
>JBMSJH010000282.1:0-2141 GCA_049418705.1 Aquirufa sp. | reverse complement strand
CTAGTGCATCAAAAGAATTAGGAAATAAATTAGCTCAAATCAGTTCACAAGAAGGATTAAATAAATAAAATATGTTTGTACACGTTGTAAATTTTTGGTTAAAAAAAGGTTTAAGTCAAGAAGATATCGCCTTATTCGAGGCAGGTGTTCAGTCCTTAGCGGACGTGGAGACGGTGGATGTATTTAGTGTAGGAAAACCTGCTAGCACTGATCGACCCGTTATCGATCGATCGTATGACTACTGTTTATTGACTACGTTTGAGGATGAAAAAGGGCATGATTATTACCAAACTGCACCCATTCACTTAGAATTCATTAAAAACTGTGCCCACCTTTGGGATAAAGTATTGATCTATGATTCAGAAAGCATGTAAGCTTCTTCTTGTAGTAGGAGTGGTCAGTTGTTCGAAACACGTACAGCCGACTACCTATTATTCGAATGATTTCAAAAATGGGGGAGTTGAGCGCCATGATGGCTTAGGTTTCGAGGTTCCTGTAAAATACGATATTGATGTATTGTATTTTAATGAACACCCGAAGCAAAGCTATGAAGACATCGAGACGATAAAAATGTCTGGCGAGGTTCCTTTAGAGGATAAGCAAACCCAAAATGGCAAGATGCTTTACCGAGGAAATCACCAAGACAAAAAACAAGAAATCTTACGTCAAATGGTAGAAAAGGCCAAAGAATTAGGCGCTACCGCACTAATTGACGTCAAATATTCTGTTTATAGCACACAAACCGCGAGTGGCTTTACCTTTACTGGAAAAGCGGTTCGTTACGTGTTGAAATAAACCGATAAGCTTCTAAATTAGAGATTAACACGGGGCCTCTGGAACCGGTAAATCTAATTTGGAAGCTTTTTAGTTTCCGCTCTTTGAAGGTAATCATTCGTTTATGTCCGATGGTTCCTGCTTTAATCACCTCCTTATTCCCAGCTTCATCTTCTAATTCTACTTCAAAAGAACGAACACGTTGCCCTAGAGCAATAGGTTCTTGAAGCATCAGTGTGTTGATCTTTTCAGCCGTATTCAAGGTAACGTTGATTTGATTGTTCATTTCAGTGGCCACCCAATAGGTAGATTTATTGCCATCAAACAAGGGACCTGTTTTTCCTTTTAAAAGATTAACTAAAGACTTCGCACGTAATTGAGCAAAGCCCATCAAAGAAGCTGAATCGTTTTCATGAATCAGTCCACGTGTATCCACCGGGATGTTTAACAATAAATTCGCATTACGTCCGACGGAGGCAGCATAAATCTTCAACAAGGAATCAGGAGATTTTACCTTATTGTCTTGATCCGGATGGTAATACCAACCTGGACGAATCGACACATCTACTTCAGGAGAAACCCAATGCGTCCCATTTTCTTGACCATTTCTGTAATTATCGAAGTCTGGACAACCTGGATAAATCTTATCCCGTAGGATAGGACTCCACATCGTATCATAGGCATAACCACGTTCGTTACCTACCCAACGAATGTCAGGCCCAGCATCAGAAAATTGAACAGCATTTGGCTGGTACTTATTGACCATGGAATGAAAAAGAGGCCAATCGTACACTTGTTTTTTCCCGTTTGGACCTTCTCCATTGGCGCCATCGTACCAAAACTCGAAAATAGGGCCGTATTGAGTGAGTAATTCCTCCTGCATTTTGGCATACACCTGATTATACTCTTCCGTTCCATAGGCAGGATGGAAACGATCCCAAGGGGATAAATAGATGCCTAACTTTAAACCGTATTTTTTACAAGCCTCTGACAATTCTTTTACCACATCGCCTTTCCCATTTTTCCAAGGCGACTTCGCCACCGAATGAGACGTATATTTAGAGGGATATAAGGCAAAACCATCATGGTGCTTAGCCGTTAAAATCAATCCCTTCATTCCAGCCTTCTTCGCAATCCTTGCCCACTGATTACAATCCAATGCCGTCGGATTAAAGGACGAAGGACTCTCTTTTCCTTCTCCCCACTCTACATTGGTAAAGGTATTCATATTGAAATGTATGAATCCATAATATTCTAATTCAGACCAAGCTAATTGCTTAGCAGAAGGAATAGGGTAGACCGGCTTAAATTGTTGAGCATAAACTGATATACTTAGAAAGGATAGGAATAAGAGAACTTTCTTCATT
>JBMSJH010000281.1:0-2153 GCA_049418705.1 Aquirufa sp. | reverse complement strand
GGATGTAGGTGATGTCGCTAAAATTCAAATCGGTATCATCGAAATAAAGCGTGTAGGATTTCCCTTTTTCGGGTTGAGATTCGGCTACTTCTAACGAGTCGTTAATGGTGGAGAAATCTTGACCCCAGCTCGCATTTCGAACAATATTTGTGGGGCTTACCGTCAGTTTTTGGACCCATTCTCCACTGGCTGACCAAGCTGTCGCGACAGCTTCAGTTTGCTCGCTATCCTTGTTTTCAGCTTGTTTTTGCTGACTGCAGGAATGTAAGGTGATAACTAGAGCTCCGGAAATAAAAAGGCTCAAAAATGGAACGATTAGTTTATTTAACGGGTTCTTCATACAAATGCAAAAGGGGGTGAGATTTTTTATTTACCAAAAATAGATGAATTTCGCCATTGATGATAAAAAATGTTATTTTTGGGGAAATATAATCGAATTATAGGCTTTGGCCTTCAAAATATACAAGATTATTAGTGGTTAGGTATTTTTAAAATGAGCTGGTTTTTAACCGGCTTTTTTTTTGCCTAGAATTCCCGACCAATACTGACTACGAGGCCAGATTTACCACTATTAATGACAGGGACGCCTAATTTACATACGAAGTTATAATAGGTAACGATGTCGAATCCGAGGCCCATACCATAGATCCAGCGATTTGAAAAGCGACTATTCGTTACCTCAGGGTTCGCTTGATAGACATAAGCGAAATCGAAGAAAACAGTCGGATAAACAGCAAGTGGCACTTGATTAAATTGCTTGTACGGAATAAAGCGTATGGGAATTATTTTATTGAAAAGCTGGTATTTGAAGGTGTTTTTAGACAAAAGGAAATTTGTTCCATCGATGACGTTCAGTTCATAGCCTCGCACATTATCATTCCCATATCCCAAGGCTTGTAAGTTTGCATAAGGAATATTTCTGTTCTCTTGTGTCAATTTACCTTTCCAGGAAGTAGTGATGAAAAAATTCGATCCTAGATCAAAGAAATAGGAAATGGATGCTCTAACATCCCAATAATTCAAGGCGTCCTGAGCCAGAATACCAAAATAATTATAGGCAAAATCAAGTTTTTTTCCTCTCAACGGATAGGGGGCATAATCCCGGAAATCATAGGAATACGCGTAGGTTAACTGAAGGAAATTTTGCTCGTTTGATCCCTTATAATAGTAAGTAGGGTTTAGAATGCGGATAGTATCCGACACCACGGAGTGACTATAGCGTAATTCAGCAAAGTGGAAATCATAGAATTTAATTCTTTTTCGGAAGCTGAGGGCTCCGCTCCAGCGCTCACGCAAGATTTTATCCGAGCTTAAAATTTGTAGTGTGTCGTTTCTAGTTCTGACGGCTAGATTTTTATTCGTGGTATAGCTGAGGGCGGCTCCAATCCCAAGAGTCTTTTTCGGGTCAATGTAGGGGTTAGAATAGCCCAACTCTAGTCGCTGCGTGAATCCGGTTTCTGCTTTAAAGCTAAGCTTTTCGTTTCTGCCTCTAAAGTTATTGTGAATAAAGTGAGCGCCATAAATGGTTCTACTTAAGGAATGACCTCGTGACCACCATTCATTGAGGTTACGATCAGCTAATTGAAAGATCGGGTAACCTAGTAAATACCATTGCTCGAGAAACTCGTAGGTAATTTGAATGTGTTCGGGTCTGTTTTGGTGGTAATCACCTTTCACCCAAATGAAAAGATTCGTATTGTTTAATTTTCGGCGATTATACTCGAGTCGAGCATCTAATTCCGCCACTTGCACGGTATCCCCTGAATGCAAATCCAATTCTCTTCGCAGGATATTGTCACGTGTTTTTTCGTTCCCTTTGAAAATGACACTGTCCACGATGACAAATTGCGCTTTCGCGCTCTCAGAAATCGAGATGAATAACAAAAATAGGAAAAGGAGGCGGGGCATTTTCACCTCGCAATTTAGTCATTTAGAGCGATTTATTCATATATAATCGTTTCTGGGCTTTCATACCAACGTTCGAAATTCGCCTGGTATTTTTTCTCGATAGACGGCCGTTTAATCTTCATTGTAGGCGTCAAACATTCATTTTCAATGTTCCAATCTTCTTTTACGATGACCACCTTTTTTAAATGTTCATAATTTTTTAACAAGGGATTAACATCGTCCTTCAAGCCTATAAAGGCTTGTTG
>JBMSJH010000280.1:0-2159 GCA_049418705.1 Aquirufa sp. | reverse complement strand
CAGTTGAAATGATTTTAGTGGCTTTGTTGAGGAGTCCTTGGATGTTTTGAGCTTTGGCATTTATTGAACAAAGCGTTAAAAGTATTAGTAGTTTTTTCATTTTATTTTAAAGAATAAAGAATAAAGCACAAAGAATAGATTAGAGATAAGAGAGTATAGAGTAGAGATAATGGTTAATGGTAAATGGTGAATGGTGAATGGTAAATTTTCCCTCCGGACTGCCTACAGTCCACTGACCACTGCCGACTGACCACTGCTTAAATTTACCGAAATATCCCTATCTTTAAACACAAAATTTTTAACCTACTATGAAATTACGTTTCCTCCCTCTCCTATTGCTACCCCTGTTTTCTAACGCGCAATCGAATGCTGACAGCCTTTTTATTAAGAAAATGTCAGATGAGATTATGACAAACGGGAAGGCCTATGACTTATTGTATGAGTTAACCAAAAAGATCGGAGGACGTTTAGCCGGATCTCCGCAGGCACAGAATGCGGTGGTTTGGGGTAAGAAGAGTTTAGAGGCGATGGGACCAGATAAAGTGTTCTTGCAGCCTTGTAAGGTGCCTAATTGGAAAAGAGGTGGCAAAGATTTTGTGGCGATTGTGGGGGTGAATGGGGAGGCAAGAATGCAGCCTTTGGCGGCTATGGCTCTAGGTAATTCGCTGGCATCGAATGGATTAATTGAGTCAGAGGTTGTTGCGGTGGCTAGTTTTGAGGAATTAGAGAAGCGCAAGGACGAGGTGAAGGGCAAGATTGTGTATTTCCACAGTGTTTTTGATCCGACGAAGATTCAGACTTTTAAGGCCTATGGAGAGAGCGGCGCTTTTCGCCGTTCTGGTGCTAGTAAAGCCGCGAAATATGGTGCTGTGGCGGTGTTGATTCACTCCTTAAGTACTGCCCCGGATAATGAGCCTCACACAGGAGTTATGGTGTATGATGAAGCATATCCAAAGATTCCGGCGGTGGCTTTAGGTCCGGATGATGCGAAGATGTTGTATTCTTTGGCCAAAAAAGGATCCATCAAAGCCCAAGTACAAACGTACGGTTTCTTCCTTCCAGACGCAGACGACAACAATGTGATCGCCGAAATCCGCGGATCCGAGTTCCCAGACCAATACATCACCTTAGGCGGCCACTTAGACAGCTGGGACGTCAATGAAGGCGCTCACGACGACGGCGCAGGCATCGTCCAAACAATGGAAGTTTTGCGCGTCATGAAAGCGGTAAACTACAAGCCAAAGCGCACAATCCGTTTCGTCTTATTCGCAAACGAAGAAAATGCAGCCCGTGGTGGCAAGGAATACGCAAATCAAGCGAAGATCAACAACGAGAACCACATCTTTGTCATCGAAAGTGACGAAGGCGGTTTCACCCCTCGCTCGATCGGAATAACAGCCCCTCCGGCTCAATTCGCACGTTTCCAAACCTGGACTCCCCTATTGAAACCCTACGGATCTGAGATTACTTTTGGCGGTGGCGGTACAGACATCGCTCCTATGGCCGGAATCAACAAAGAATCTATCTTAGCGGGACTTATTCCAGATAGCCAACGCTATTTCGATTTACACCACGCAAAGACAGACGTGTTCGAAAATGTGAACAAAAGAGAACTACATTTAGGCGCCGTGAACATGGCGGCCATCATCTATTTAATTGATAAATACGGCGTAAAATGAGATTAACGACATTATTTCTGCTTTTTGCTTTCGCGACTTTTGCGCAAAAGACTACTTATTCAGTTCTTGTCTACACGAAAAATGGCCCTGGCTACGTGCACGATAACATTTCGTCAGCCGTGTCAGCTATCCAGAAATTAGGTGCTGAAAAGCGTTTTAAAGTGGATGTATCGGACAATCCAGGGGTGTTTGAGGAACAGAATTTGGCCAAATACAAAGTTATCATCTTCACCTCCACAAACAACGACGTCTTCGACACAGACATCCAGCGTCTCGCTTTCCGCCACTACATCGAGGCCGGCGGCGGATTCGTAGGTGTACACTCCGTAACAGGCACAGAACGCAAATGGGACTGGTTCAAAATGATGGTGGGCGAAACCTTCACCTGGCACGCAAAATTCCAACCTTTCTCCGTCATCAACATCGACCCCACACACCCTTCCATGAAAGGCGTGCCCACTAAAAGGACAAAAGACGACC
>JBMSJH010000279.1:0-2173 GCA_049418705.1 Aquirufa sp. | reverse complement strand
TCACCATGGCGAATATGTCGGATATCTGGTAATAAGGGTCGAAAGCTGTTTTTAAATCCTTCATCCCCTGCTAAGGATAATGCACCTTGACTAGCCCCATGATAGGCATTGATGCAAGCAATCATCTCAGTCCTTTTGGTATATCGTTTGGCTAATTTCATGGCCCCCTCTACTGCCTCGGTACCAGAATTTGTAAAATAAACTTGGTTGAGGGTATCGGTTTGGGTCGATTTAACCAGAGCTTCAGCCAGTAGTACTTGTGGACTTTGGATGTATTCGCCATACACCATCAAGTGCATGTATTGATCAAGCTGATTTTTGATGGCTTGAACTACTTCAGCATTTCGATGCCCCACGTTCGATACCGCAATTCCAGAAATTAAATCGATGTACTTTTTATTGGAAGTATCCGTTAAATAAATATGCTCGGCATTCACAATTTCTAATGCTAAAGGGGCATTAGACGTTGGAGCCATGTGTTTCTGAAAGAGTTGTCGGTGAGTCAATCCCATAAGATTTCAAATTTACGCCCTTTTATTAAATTATCAGTTTTTAACATGGTGTATTCCAATTATCTTCGAAACTTTGTGCTATGAAGCTACTCTTACTATTTATTCTTTTTCCTATTTGCCTGACAGCGCAATCCTTACAGGGACGTGTAATGGACGCGAAAGGTGAAGCATTAGCTTTTACTTCAATTTGGGTGGAAAATACGAATCAAGGAACCTTGGCGAATGAGGATGGCCGTTTTGAATTGCGTTTAAAACAGGGAAAGAATCGTTTGGTATTTAGGCATTTGGGCTTTGCTCCTAAGCCTGTTGAAATTGAATTAGCTAATCAGGAATCCAAGGAGGATGTAGTGGTTATTATGCAGGAGCAAGCGGTTGCCTTGGATGAGATTAATGTGCGTGCACTAAAGGAAGACCCTGCGATAGGTATCATGCGTCGAATGATAGCCATGGCCCCATTTCATTTAAAAGAACTAAATTTCTATCAGGCGAAAGCTTATGTGAAAGGTGGAGGTAAAATAACGTCTATTTCTAAATTAGCCGATTTAGCGATTGGAAAGCAGCTGGAGAAGGATGCGGGTATTAAAGTAGGGAGAACGTATGTTTTAGAGGGGATTAACCAAGTAACCTATAAACGTCCCAATCAAGTCCAGGAGCGTGTGATATCAAATCGTAGTAATTTGCCACTTGCTTTGAAGGGAGCTGATGCACCTAATTTAAGAGCTACTCAAACTAATTTTTACCAGCAGAAAGTATGGGGGTCGTTGATTTCACCCCTTGCTCCTCAAGCCTTTCAATTTTATAATTTTAGTTTTTTGGGAAGTTTTACGCAAGGTGGAAAAACAATAAGTAAAATCCAGGTTCGTCCAAAGGCTTACGCCATTGATTTGTTTGATGGAGAATTGTTGGTCGTGGAAGACACATGGAGTATTTATTCGCTTCGATTGAATTTTAAGAATAGTTCGGGAAGTTTTACGTTAAGCCAACAGAATGCTGAATTTCAGGGCGTATGGATGCCAATTAATTATGAAATGCGTGCGACTATGCAGGTCTTAGGCTTTGGTTTCGCGGTTAATTACGTAACACAGATTAAGTCCTATCAAATACAGGTTAATCCTGGATTTGTGGTTAAGCCCCAGATTATTGAAGAGCGTTTGGATAAAGCCTTGGCAAAAGAGATTGATCGTTCGAAGGTTACTAGAAATCCCCAATCAGCGTTTAATGGAGAGATTACTCGAAAAAAATTAAAAAAGGTACTTAAACAGGTTGCCAAGGAGGAGGTAAAAGAGGATTCTTTAGCCAAAGAAGGAATAAGTGGGATTTATGAAATGACAGTAGATTCGCTCGCTCCTACGCATTCGGAAGCATTTTGGAATGAAGAAAGAGAAGTCCCTCTGACGGAAGCTGAAATTAAGGGATTCAAGGAAGCAGATAGTTTATATGTATTTGAGCGCGCGAAGATGTCGAAAGACTCCTTAAATGCGTTACCTAAGTTTAAATTATCTCATTTGTTTTTTGCGAAGCGGTATACTTATGAAAAGAACGGCTTGGGTAATTCTTTCAGTATTGGTTTGTTCGGTTTTGGATTTACTCCGGTGGATGGATTTTATTTAAATCGGGATTTAGTTTTCAATCATCAGCGGACAAAGACTGATTATTTTAAA
>JBMSJH010000278.1:0-2177 GCA_049418705.1 Aquirufa sp. | reverse complement strand
GATATTAGCCCTAGGATCGATTTTAGCGATCGATACGGCTAAAAAAAATGTGCGGGCAGAGGTTGCTTCTTCCGAAAAACTCGCCCTCTATTTGCTTGAAATTGGGGTATTGAAGAACCCCAAATACTATTCGATTGAGAGTGAGTATAAACCTTTGAATCTAGCGTCCCTCGAACATATGCGACACTTAAAATTAGAGTTTTATAATCTAGAAGGTAAATTATCGGATAGTAATATTTCTGAAAAGCACACGCAGACCATTGATCAAGCACCTTTATGGTTTGTAAATTTTATGGGGTATATCTCAGAGCCTTGGGAGGCGAAACGTTTACCTGTAGAAATTTTAGGGGAGCCTAAAGGTGCGATTGTCATCACTCCTGATCCTAGTTATGAGTTTGGTGAGATTTGGAATCAATTGACGGGTATTTTTTATTTGGCAGGTGCTTTCTTTATTTTGACGAACATTTTAGTGGCATGGATTGTGTTCCGTGCTTTGAGTCCCGTTGAATTTATTTTGAAAGCTTTAACTGAATTGGAACTAGGTAATTACAAAGTCAAAATGCCCCACTTAAAAACGTCAGAATTATCTGCAATCAGTTCTAAATTTAATCATATGGTGAAAACCTTAAGGCAAAGTATTGAACAAAATCACCAGCTCACACAAAAACTCATCCGCGTCCAAGAGGAAGAGAAAAAAAGTTTAGCCCGCGATCTCCATGATGAGTTTGGTCAGTCTTTGACGGCGATTCATACTGATGCTGCAGTTTTAAAGGTAATGGCTAATAAAGAATACCCGAAGATTAAGCCATCTGTGAATGCGATCTCTGATTTGTCCAAGCACTTAATGAATCTTGTAGGCGGTATGCTCAACCGTTTAAAGCTTGGTGTCTTAAATGAATTGGGCTTAGAAGAGGGGCTGATTGATTTAATTGAGACATGGAAATTAAGACATCCTAATATTAATTTCAATTATCAAATTAATCTTAAAGGGTTACCAAAAAAACTTAATGAATCAATTTCTATTACGACCTATCGCATTATTCAAGAGTGTTTAACGAATATTGCGAGACATGCAAAAGCTAAAGATGTGGATATCGACATTCACTTTCTCAAAAAAAATGCATCTTCCAAAGTTATTGAAATTTACATCAAAGACGATGGCGTAGGTTTTGGTAAAACACATCGTGATGGATTTGGTTTATCAGGCATGAAAGAACGCATTCATGAGGTGCATGGTCATATCAAAATTGAGAGTGAGATGAATCAAGGTGTGACGTTCAAAATACAACTCCCTTTAAAAAGAATAAAAAAATAAATGAGTAAAAAAGTAAATATTGTTCTAGTGGATGATCACGCAGTGGTGAGAGCGGGTGTCAAACGTCTTTTAGAGCAAGAGACCTCTTTTGATGTCATTGGAGAAGCTGAGAGCGGTGAAAAAGCTTATCAACTTTTTAACGAATTAAAACCTGATGTCATGGTCATGGATTTATCTATGCCTGGTATGGGTGGATTAGAGGCTATTCGACGAATTCTTATGCGGCATGAGCGAGCCAAGATCTTAGTGTTATCCATGCATGAGGATTTATCTTTCGCAAATCAAGCACTTAAATTGGGAGCTAAAGGGTATCTCATAAAAAATGCGCTTGCAGATGATTTGGTTAAATCAATCGAAATGATTTCAAAGGGAGAAGTTTTCTTAAGTGACGAGATTGCAAAAAAAATGGCGATGCAATCTATCTCAGGGGATGGGGATCCTATCCATGAACTCTCAGCAAGAGAGTTTGAAATTTTTAGATTGCTAGCAGAAGGGTTCGAAATTGATGCTATTGCCGAAACACTCAATATTAGCTCGAAAACTGTTTCTAATTATCAAACTATGATTAAACAAAAGTTAAATATTAATACACCGGTCGAACTTATTCGTTATGCGATTAAGGCGGGGGTGATTAAAAATTAGATTTTTTCGGGAAGAATTCTTAAATTTTCTTGGGAAGCATAGCCCGTTTATCTTTCAGGCTTAGTTGTTAAAGTGAGATTGTCTTAACTTTAGCCATAAAGTTTATTTTTAAGAGACGGCACTCGACTCCACGGGTGAAGGGTTTTTTTAAGGGATTCTTTTTTAGAATCCCTTTTTTTATGGTTTAAGACAAATTAGGCACCTTTCCTCATGATATGAT
>JBMSJH010000277.1:0-2179 GCA_049418705.1 Aquirufa sp. | reverse complement strand
ATCAGAATCCATCTTTTCGCTTGTCAATGTCCGCATGTGACAAAGAGGGTCTTTTGAAGAAACTTACACATGAAAAACTTTACAAGGAAATTACGTAGCAGGAGTCTATTATCCAGATAAAACCCGCGTAGGCTGGTGGAAGAATGGCTATCCAGAATATTTTGCTAAAGTATTGAATGCCGCTAACTGGAATGGTTTATCTATCCAAATAGCAGGTGAGGAAGTCGATTTACACACCAGTGAAATTCATTCCTTCTACCGTGAATTAAACATGAAAGAAGGACACATCCTTCGTACATGTGAAATCACCCTTCGTAACGGGAAGCGTTTAGCCATCGGGTCCATTCGATTAAATAGTATGGCAGATGACGAATCAGGCGTCATCTCTTACACGATTACACCCATCAACTTCACGGAAGATATAGTAGTTAAAGCCTTCATTGATGGTGATATCAAAAATAAGGATTCGAATTACGATGAGAAATTTTGGGACGAGGTAAAAGTAGGTTCGAATTTTGTTTGGTCCAAAACCAAGAAAACCGGTTTCGAAGTTATCACCGCTCAGCAGATTGAAATCCAATCTAATGGGCAAAAAATAGAGGCAAAAGCATCCTCCACCACTCGCGAAAAATATAGCGAACTTGCCTATACACTTGCTGCGAAGCAAGGGGAGAAATTAACCATCATTAAGTATGCGGTTAATATTTCTTCTGAGAATCACCCAACCACTTCGTTCGAAAAAATCGCATCTGATTACCTAGCACGTATTTCGGCAAAAGGTTTCGCTAAAATGTTAGCTGAACAGGCAGAAGTTTGGGCGGCTAAATGGTCCATTAATGACATCATCATTTCGGGCGACGCATCTGCACAACAAGGTATCCGTTTCAATATCTTCCAAATGAACCAAACCTATACAGGGGAGGACGATCGTTTAAATATTGGACCTAAAGGATTTACTGGTGAAAAATACGGTGGATCTACTTATTGGGATACAGAGGCATATTGTATTCCGTTCTATTTAGGTACTGCACCAGCGAAAGTTTCTAAGAACTTATTGATTTACCGTTGGAAGCAATTAGATCGTGCTATCGAAAATGCGGGTAAACTTGGTTTTAACAAGGGTGCAGCGCTTTATCCAATGGTGACGATGAACGGAGAGGAGTGTCACAACGAGTGGGAAATCACTTTTGAAGAAATCCACCGTAATGGTGCGATCGCTTATGCAATCATGGATTACGTGAATTACACAGATGATCGCAAGCATTTAGTCGAATACGGATGGGAGGTTTTAGTCGGCATTGCGCGATTCTGGGCTCAACGTGTTAACTGGTCAGAAGACAAGCAGAAATATGTGATGCTAGGCGTTACTGGTCCTAATGAATACGAAAATAACGTTAATAATAACTGGTATACGAATTACATCGCAACTTGGTGTCTAAAATATACCTTAGAGGTTTACGCTGAAATTCAAAAGAATTATCCTTCAGAGGCTGCGGCTAAAATCACTAAAACAGCCTTTACTGCTTCAGAAATCGATCAATTCCAACATATCATTGATCATATGTACCTGCCTTCTGATGAGAATAAAGGTATTTATTTACAACAAGATGGTTTCTTAGACAAAGTAATTGCACCTGTTGAAGCGATAGCTGCAGAACGTCCGATCAACCAAAAATGGTCTTGGGATCGCATTTTACGCTCTTGTTACATCAAACAGGCGGACGTACTACAAGGAATGTACTTCTTTGAGGATGATTTCAGCCTAGAAGACTTAGAACGTAATTATAATTTTTACGAACCTATCACCGTTCACGAATCTTCGTTAAGCCCTTGCGTTCACAGCATTTTAGCTGCAAAACTAGGAAAGGAAGATAAGTCATACGAATTCTACACGCGTGCCGCACGCTTAGATTTAGATGATTATAATAACGACACAGAAGACGGTTGCCACATTACGAGTATGGCAGGAACCTGGATGTCGATCATCAAAGGTTTTGGTGGAATGCGTCTAAAAGGTCATTCATTACATTTTAATCCATTCTTGCCAAAACAATGGACCGAGTTCTCCTTCAAAATCAACTTCCGGGCAAACCAACTAAATATTGCCGTGAAGCAATCAGGAGTAGAAATCACGAACCTGGCGGGTCCTGAGTTGACGGTGTTTGTGCATGGGGAAGCA
>JBMSJH010000276.1:0-2188 GCA_049418705.1 Aquirufa sp. | reverse complement strand
ATTGCCAGCTCAAGGCGTTACTCGCCAAATCCCCATCCAATAAATGGTAGTATAGCCAGGATGCAGGTGCCGACCAATGGTATTTTCCCACATTACAGGTAACAGCTGCCAGGTACATCCTTAGGTGATTATGTAGGTAGCCGGTTTCGGGGAACACTGCCAAATGCTTATCGAGTGCCTGAATTCCCGTCGAGGAATGAAGGACAGCGGCCGGCAAACCGGAATGCAAAACCCCTTCCTGTGGGTGGCGAATGTCTTCAAAAATTTGATCGCCTTTCTGAAACCAGGTTCGGCTATAAAACTCCCGCCAAGCTAATTCTTGAATGAATTTTTCGGCCTGTTCGATCCCAAAACCGCGTTCTTTTAATCGCTCAACAACTTGAGGGACCGTAATGAACCCACGCGATAAATAAGGCGAAAGGTAAGAAACACCCCCATTGATAAAGTTCCGAGAACGGGCATAACGCTCAGGATCGAATCGGTCGATTCGCTCAAATACGGCTTCAAGGGTAGTTGGGAAATTCACTAGCGTTTACTGATTTTATTCATGCTAATACTGCGTTGCAGCGTGCATTTGAAACGGGGATCTACGGCAACGCGTTTTTGTAAATGTTTGGTGCCACGGCCCGACATCCGTTTGCGCCACATCCGAAAACTGGATTCTTTGCTATTGAGGCGCATAAATTCGATGACCTCTTTTTCTTTGAGGCCGAATTGAAATTCAATTGCCTCAAAGGGCGTCCGATCCTCCCAAGCCATTTGAATGATTCGGTCAATATCCTCGTCGGTAAATTTATTTGCTACGTCTGCACTTTTCACTGCAATAAATAATTTGATCCCAATTCCGTTCCCATTTCTTACGCCAGGCGAAGGGGCGATTGCATACGGGACAGGTCTTGGAGGGTAAATGTTGTTTCTTAACGCCTTGCATAGACGTTAAACGCAGAAGGAATCCTATTTGTTTTCCCGACTAGGAATAATCGTAAAAGCCTTTGCCCACTTTTTTGCCCCACTCCCCTTTCTCAAATTTCTCCACAATGGTAGGCGAGGGCCTATCTGCTTCATCTCCCGAGGCTTGGTATTTTTCCATACCTACGTGATAGGCTAGGTCGATTCCTGTCAAATCCAACAATTGGAAAGGCCCCATCGGGTAGCCCAAACCTTTCATCACAGCTTGATCAATATCTTCGACGGAAGCTACGCCTAAATCCAATAGGTTTAATGCTTCCTTCCGAGTGGCTTGTAACATACGGTTAACCACAAAACCATAAATCTCTTTTTGTAGAACAATAGGCGTCTTTCCCATTTGGATTGAAACCGCTTCTAAAAGTTCTACAGTTTCTGCGGATACGTGTGGCCCTTTCACTATCTCTATTAAATTCATCACGAGCGCCGGATTGAAAAAGTGCATGTTGACCACCTTATCGGGGCGTTTAGTGACCGATGCGATTTGGGAACTGACGATATAAGAACTATTCGTGGCTAAAATGGTATGCGGCGGACAAAGGGTGTCTAATTCACTAAACAAGGCTCTTTTCACCTCTAGTTTTTCAATGATGGCTTCGATAATTAAATCGGCCTGCTGTACGGCTACTACCAAAGACCTTTCAAAACGCAATCCCGCCTTCGTGTTAGTAACCTCCTGCTCGCTCATGCGTCCTTTGCTTATTCGCCCGGCTAAATAGGTGTCGGCAAAGTCGCTTGCGCGCTGCAAGGCATCTGGATTTTGGTCTGTACAAATCACTTGAAACCCTGCTATCGCAGCCGAAATGGCAATTTGATGACCCATATTTCCGGCACCGATTACCGTGATGTGGCGTATTTCCTTAGACATATTAAGCTGCTTTAGAAGGTGAATCTGTAGGGCGGTTGCGCCACCAATTCGCAAGTAAAGAACCTGAAATGGTCATCCAAGGAACAGAGATGGCTGAAGCCAAACCAACGGTAGCAATTTTCCCCATTTGTAGGGCAATTCCAGAAGACAAGCCTCCATTTTGCAAGCCCACTTCTAATGAGATGGTTCGGCAGGTTTGTTCGCTTAATCCCGCTAATCGGCCACTCCAATAGCCCAATAAATAACCGATGGAATGATGGATCATGGAAGCTAAAAACAAAAAAGGCCCTATTTTCAGTAAAGCGTCACGGCCAGATGAGACAATGACAACTAGCATCATAAAGACGCCAACCA
>JBMSJH010000275.1:0-2202 GCA_049418705.1 Aquirufa sp. | reverse complement strand
GAAGCGATTTCGAATCTTCGTCCGGTTTGGTTAGGAGAGAGAACGGGGATGGAAGATGGGGCGGACCAGCTGATTTATGAAAATAATCAGGTGTTGGCCAAAGACGCAAAGAACTCTTGGTTCGCCGTTATGGGCGCTTCACAAAAAGCTATTTCTAATGCAATGGAAGTAGGGAAGAAACAAAATACGGCTTTGGCACGTACATCTTATGCCTTACAAATTCCGGCGCATAGACAGCAGTTAATTTCCTTTGTGTTCAGTGGATCCTCCATCTCTAAAGAAGCGGCAATCGGAACAAATTTCGATGTTTTAGCCAATGGGTTCATGTATGCAAAAGCAAAAAAGGAGCGTTACGAAAAATTAGCTTTGCAATCTGAAATCCAACTTTCTGATCCTACATTAACACAAGCAATGCGTTGGTTAAAGTATAACGCGGACTGGTTAATCAACGACGTGGACGGAATCGGTCGTGGAATCACGGCGGGGATGCCGGATTATCCTTGGTTTTTTGGAGGCGATATGACTTATTCGTTGCAAGGATTAATCTCTTCTGGCCGAAAAGACGTCGCCTACAGCACCATCAATCTAATCGCAAAACTTTCTGAAAAGACCAACGGAAACGGCCGAATCGTACACGAAGTAAGTTCAAATGGATCCGTCTTTAATCCGGGTAACGTGAATGAAACACCCCAATTTGCCTCCTTAATTTACAAGGTGTATTGTTGGACGGGCGATCGGGCTTTTTTAGAAAAATATTTCCCTCTAGTCGAAAGAGGCCTCGAATGGCTAATGCAGCAGGACAAGGACCACAATTTGATTCCGGATGGAAATGGTATGATGGAAATCCAAGGTTTGGATTCGGAGATGATCGATGTAGCAGCTTACAGCGCGAAGGCCTTTTTAGATGCGTCTAAGATGGCCTCTGAATTAGGTCGAGCTGATCTAGCACGTCAATATGCAGCAAATTACGAAGCCATTCGATTGAAAATCAATAGCGATTTTTGGGTACCCTCTGCGAATTCCTATGCTGATTTTAGAGGTACAAAAGCGCAGGCCTTGACCTTAACGAAAGAGGCAATAGAACGGGCAAAAGGTTTGAAAAATGACTGGGCCGTCGAGGAATTGCAGGCTTTAGAAAAGAAAATAGCCGCGGATCCAGACACGTCGAAACGCGGCTTTGTCTTGCACCATAATTGGGTGGTGAATACGCCCATGGAAACGGGCTTGGCAGATTCCGAAAAAGCGTCTCAAGCCTTGAAAACGGCTGAAAAGTTCCGCAATAAATACGGAATGTATGTGACGGGAATCGATCGCTCAGCGAATTCAGAGAAAGCGGAATCCTACGCTGCGAAAGTAGGTAAGTCCGAATTCACCTACACCGGAACCGTCATGACCTTGCCCACCGGAGTACAAGCTATTTCAGAGAACAAGTATGGACACCCCAATGAAGCATACGATCTGGTTCAACGGATGTTGCGCACCTTTTCTTTTGCGCTTCCGGGTTCCATCTACGAAGTTTCACCTGATTACGGGATGATGACGCAGGCCTGGAATAGTTTCGCTTTCGAGGTGCCCGTGATTCAACAGTTTTTCGGATTGCAGCCTTTGGCCTATAAAAAAGAGATTCATTTACAGCCATCCTGGCCGGATTCTTTAACGTCGGGGTCGATTAAAGAGGTGAAAATAGGCGATAATTCAGTAGCCGTTTCTTACCAGCGCAAAGCGCATAAATCCACCTATATTCTACAGCAGAAGAAAAATTGGACAATCCATTTTAGTCCCAAAACTGGAACTTACAAACGCTGGGTTTTAAACGGCGAAATCGTGAAACCGAGAATGATCGATGGTCGCCCAGGTCTTCGACTAAAAATGGGGAAACATCATCTGGTTTTGATTGACTAAATTAGGTTTAATCGACTTCGTCTTAGTCGCTGCTTCACAACTTAGTCATCGCTTCGCGATTTAGTCGACGCTACGCGGCTTAGTCAAGGAGTCTGGTTTTACCAAGATTTGTGATTATATCTGAAGCGACTAAACTGGATTTCGATTGTGTTTCGATCGCAATATCCGCCGCTAAACCATGTACATAAACGGCTAAGCAAGCTGCGTCTGCATTCTCATAACCTTGTGCACAAAGAGCAGCCGTGATTCCTGTTAATACATCGCCGGAACCCGCCGTCGCCATTCCATCATTCCCCGTAG
>JBMSJH010000274.1:0-2211 GCA_049418705.1 Aquirufa sp. | reverse complement strand
GGTACTATTTCAGTTAGAATGCTCAAAACAAACTGGGCATTATTCTTACCCAAATACCTTAATACTATTACCTAAACTCACAATTCAAACAAATTAGTACTTATTTAAAAACCAGATTTCTGACTTTTAACTCTTTGTAGGATCTAATTTGGAAGTTTTCATCAAACCCAATCTGTATATCAACATCACATTCTTGTGTTTTATTTCTCTTTATTCTAAAACAGCTATACTGTATGGAGTAAGTGAAGTAAAAAACATTACCTATCTTCTTATCAAAAAGAAAAGTACTTTCGTCGAAATAAATTTGTTCATCTGTATAATCTCTTGGAGAGGTAAACACATTATTAACTTCCTCTGGAGTAACATTAATCAAATTGATGAATTGGTCAACAGAATCTGAATAATAATTATAGGCATCGAAATTGTTGGAAACGATGTCCATATAATAACTATTTACTTTTTCGATTAAATAGTCCTGATTTTGCAAAAACAGCAGTTCACTTTGAACAGCATTCAGCGAATCAATTCTAGCGTTAATTGCATCGTTCATGGAATCTTTTTCCATTTCCAGCATCAACTTAGAATTAACCAAGGCAACAGAATCTGCTATTCGCTGTTGCTCAATTTGGGCCTTTTCTTCCGCTTTAGTTGAATCAAAGTAATTAAACAACAAGATCACTAAAAGCGATCCTACTATGAAAAAAATTACAAATATGAGCAAAATAGGGCTCTTTTTTGGAGGAGCCACTTGCGTAGGTGCTCGCTCAATAATTTTCTCGACTACTTTAGTCTCTTCATGAAAGTATCGCTTTAATTCCGGAATTTCAGAAGCCTTCGTCCAATTAATCCCTTTGAAATAAACAAGAGTGTCTTTATCAATTCTTTCTAACAACTCAGAAATTTCAAATGGGCCATAATCTACCCCTGCTTCATCGAGATAGAAATATTTGCCTGATTTTCCGCCTTTATTGAAGTTTAAAGCCATTCTTCAGGTAAAAAGGTCTACAAATTTTCCCAAACCACCCGTATATTTTTCGCCTGTAGCTTGAAACTCCCAGGATCCATTGCTTCGAACAAAACGACCAAATTCTACTGCATCTTCATCGCTGAATTTCTCCTTTAGGTTGTATCTCAAAATTTCAACGCCAGTTTCATCATCCCAAATTCTGATGTAACAATCATTCACCATTCCAAAATTTTGCGAAAGGGTTCGTCTATCCTTTTTCTTATCGTTGGGGTATTTAGTAATGGTAACTGTAATGACAATTTGTGTGATTCCTTCCCAGACTTTATCAAAATAAACGCGCATATCCTCGTCATCCTCACCATCACTTTCTGTCCCATCAATGGAATCAACAGCTCCAAATACCGATCCGTCTCCTGAATAGGGGCGAACTCCTTCTGGCGTTTCTGTTTTTAGGTCAGAATTAAAAAAAACAACATATTCATCCGCAGGTATCTTTCCATCCTCAGTCAACAAGAAAGCACTAACATCCAAGTCGAAATCTGGACCGTTTGGCTCCTCATTCGGATCCCATCCCAATCCAATACCTGCTACTTTTAGCTTAGGTGCCTCTTTCGCTAAATTAAAACGACCCCCTTTGTTTAAATTTAATCCCATAATTATTGAATCATTTATTTTAAAATTTCTAAAAAACTTTAGATCTAGGCAAAGGGCTAGATTCGGAAATGACTAACAAAATCCAAATTTAATCTTAGCAGTGACCCTCTTGTCTAAATCAGTTGATACTATCTATTTATAAATTATTTTACCCTTTACTTAACTGGGTTTCCATAGGAGTTAGCCTGTTGATCTCCTTCAGCAAACAGCATCCATAAGGAATAAAACGGAATGATTTGGAACCAACCCGAATTTCCCCTATCGTGACACCTTTTTGTGCCTTGGGCAAGCATGAACCAAATTAAAGGAATAATAGCAAGTGCAACAAATGAAAAATTCTCAATCATCGCCATGACTATTCCGTAAGAAAAGGAATAAATAATTATACTCAAACCATATTCCATTCTTCTAATTCTTCCCTTAAAAGAAAATGGTGCTGAGAACATTTTCTTTTGCTCGGAAGGAATACTAGCTTGATTTGATGTTGGAATGACGCGATCCTGGGTCAAAACTGAACTGGTTGGAGCACTCACCTCTTTTTTAGAAGCAAGGCTAGCTGGCTTTGGGGTCGGAATGACAGCTTCCTGAGT
>JBMSJH010000273.1:0-2228 GCA_049418705.1 Aquirufa sp. | reverse complement strand
ACTTCCGCGATTTTGGCGAAAACGATTTTGGGAATATCCACTTTATAGTCGACTAAGCGCACTTCGAACTGACAAGTTAAAGCAAGCGTAGAACCAGTCGAAACAATCGTACCTTTTAATTCAATAGGACGTGTCACACCATGAATATTAGCAGAACCGGAGGCAGAAATGGGATAGGTTCCAGGTACAGTTAAGTCCACCGATTCCTTGATTTTACCTTTGAAAGTAGCGGAAGGGAATTTTTCACTTTCCAAATAATTCTCATTGAAATGCTCTTGCATTAATTTATTCGGGAAAACGAAATTCGTAATACGCATTTGGACTGCTACTTCGTTCGTTGCCGTGTTGATGATGCTGCTCACGGATTTGTTTACGGCATCGATATCCTCCATGGGAGTCTTCGAAAAGAAGGAGACCTCACCATTCGTGGTGATAAAAAGCTGTGCCTTGGATTGAAATCCAATGAATAGTAGGGCTAAAAGGAGTAATTTTCTCATATTATTTTTTCTTAGGTTCTAAACTGAAAGTTCGGGCGATGTTAAAGCCATAAAAGATGTCGCCGGCACCCCAGGTTCCTGTGGTTTGGCCTATAAAATGTTTTTCGGTCATGCCTCGCGAGTTGGTCATATGAAACTGAAAGACGTGTCCCCCCGTTTCAATATCCACCCCCACTGAAAAGGAATCCTGGTAGGGGTAGGCTGTGCCCGCTCCTTCTTCATAATCTTCTTTATCAACGATGTTTTTATAATATTCCGCAGAAATACTGAAGCGGTTCGTCAACTTATAACGACCACCTAAGCCCATCGAAAGCAGGTTATTATCTAAATAAATAGACTCCGATTTATTGTTGTGGAGCACCGTAGGCATGATTTGAAGCGATAATTTATCGGAGAACTTTCTAGCGATAAGGAGTTGCCCAAAATACGATTGTCTCTGCAAGTTATTCTCGTAACGCATCACATTGCCGATCGATGTCGTATAACCGGTAGGCATGGTGTTCGTGGCCATTCCTCCGTAAAGCGTTGCAGTCACGGGCATTTTATTCGATTGAGCGAGTACTTTGTATTTTCCATACAGGTCGTAGGTCTTCTCGATGGTCGAACGACCAGCCCCTAGTAGAATTCGATCAGTTAAGGAATATTCAACCCCTAGACGGATTTTGGCCTCATCTAAACCGAAAAAATTGTCAATAAATCCAGAATTCACGGAGCCAAAACGGTGGGAAATCCAGAAGTTTAAATGCTGCTTCGCCAGAGTTTCCACTGTTTGCCCATTAATCAAACGGGTCCCTTTAAAAGTGGCCTGCGTGAAAGTCGTCTTTTTTGCATCTTCTTTTTCCAGCATGTCTAATAAGTCATCCTGTGCAAAAAGGGGAGAACTGACGAAAAGAAGGAATAATAGCTTTTTCATTAAGAATAGATTCGAAGGCTAGTACCTGTTAATGTGGTTTTATAAGCTTGGATTCCTCGGCTACCGTTTGCGTTTGTGCCTGCACCGGTAATTGAAAATGTAGCGCCGTGCTGGGTGCAATAAAATCCACCACCGCTATAAATGACATTAGCCTTATTCTCATGCGAGCAAACTTGCGTAACTGCCGCGAATGCAGTAGATGAAACACGGGCAATGACGATTCCATTCGCAATCACATAGTTTCCAGTCGTATTCAATTTTGAGTAGGTGGCAGTACTTAAATCCAAGGTGAAATCGACATTGGAGGCCGGAGAGACCGATTCGTTTTTGCATGAACTTAAACTGGAGGCACCGCAATAAACGGCTAGAAGAGCGGCTCCTTTCAAGCCCATTGACTTTAAGAACTCGTGGCGTTTGATTTTATTTTCCATTTTATAGAGGGTTTAATGTTGGCAATTTAAGATTTTAAACGCGCTAAGTAAATGATTATTATCATCTATCGATGAACGATGCAATGAAAATGATGAATGGGCAGATAGGGGAGATGAAGGTAAATGGTTATATTTGAAGATAATTCAGAACAAATGCTAGAAAATTTCCTACTTCGGTACGCACTTAATTTACTCTTTACCTTTATCGTGGTGCGTTTTATTTACTATCCGAAATACCGCAATAACGACTTCGTATTTACTTTTTTCTTGTTTAATACGATCCTATTTGTGCTGTGTTATTTGCTCGCGGAGGCAGATTTGAAGTTTGGATTTGCCTTTGGTTTATTTGCCTTGTTTTCCATGTTTCGCTACCGGACGGTCACCGTT
>JBMSJH010000272.1:0-2235 GCA_049418705.1 Aquirufa sp. | reverse complement strand
AACGGCCATCCGAAAGATTCAGAAGAAGGCGCTGGTGGAGGGTCAGCTCTAGCTAAAAAATAATTAAAAAAGGCCCCGATTATAGATTAATCGGGGCCTTTTAAATTAAAACAAGTCGGATTTACTTAAATATCATCCCAGCAAACTCGGATAAATACACACGCCAGTTTGTCCACGTATGCCCTCCAGCACTTTCTCTATATTGATAAGGAAACGTATGCTTATCTAGCTCTTTTCTCATCGTCACGACACTATCATACAAGAAATCATCCTTACCACAGGCGATCCAATATAAAGCCGGCTTCGCTTTTTTCAGGTCCTCAATCTGCTGATCTCTTTTAGAGACGTCTAACTTAATGCCAAAGCGACTCATGTCCGCAAAACCCATACTCATCACCCCGATATAGTTAAAAAGTGAAGGGTGCTCAAAGCTCGTATTCATGGTTTGTAAACCACCCATGCTTAAGCCCGTTAAGGCACGGCTCTCTTTGTTCTTTTTAGCGCGGAAATGATTTTCTATATAAGGAATCACATCAGCCACTAAACTCTTCTCAAATAACATACTTCCCATTCCCCCTACCGGAAGCGTGGAAGCAGGGATCGCTGGAGTCACCACATTCGCTGCTGCTTGACCTGGATTACCATTCGTCATCACCACAATCATAGGCTTTGCTTTTCCAGCATTTATTAAATTATCTAAAATATTAGCTGCCACTCCTAAGGTAGGCCACGCCTCCTCATCTCCACCACCTCCGTGCAATAAATACAAAACCGGATAAGCCTCTTTCGAATCCTCATATCCTGGTGGAGTATAAACTTGCATTCTACGTGTTAAATTCAGAGTCTTAGAATCATACCAAATCTGGTGCACACTTCCTTTGGGCCCTGTCTTAGCCCAATATAATTCAGATGCTGGTCCACTAACATACAATAAGCTTTCTGTACGGAAGGTACCATCACGAGCTACCTTTAAATTAGCCGGATCGAGCGTAGTAACCCCATCCACAATAAACGTATAGCCATATAATTCTGGAGCTAAGGCTTTTACTTGAGTAGACCAAATGCCATTTTGATCCTTAACTAAATCAACTAATTGGCGAGATGTGCCTTGCCCATTCGCATTAGCAACCATAGGCATCCAATTCCCAGATAGTTTAACAGAGCCTGCCGAAGGCGCCTTCAGGCGAAACGTAACATCATTCGATGCGCTAATTTCTGGTGAAACAAGCCGTTCTACTTGTCCTACTTCTTGGGCATAAGAGGGTAGCGATACCATCAAACCGATGACGGCGATGGATGTAAAGAGGTGTTTTTTCATTGTTTTCTTAGGTTTAGAATATCAAATTACGAAATAAAAGCAATAATTTCAGTAAAACTTAACCCCCTATAGTCCCCATGGAAGTTCACCACCATACTCACCACCCTAAATCTTGGAAAGAATACGTTCAAGAATTTTTGATGTTATTCTTTGCCGTTTTCTTAGGCTTCATGGCTGAATACTACCTCGAATACAGAGCTGAGAGGCATAAGGAACATGATTATTTAGTGAGCATGAAGGAGGATTTGAAAGTAGATGTAACTGAAATCAGCACTCGAGTTTTAGCTATCGAAGGACTAAAAGATAAAAGTCTAAAACTAGAAAAAACCTTATACAAAACGGTTTGGACAGAGTCAGATATTGATTCGATTTATTTGTGGAGTTTAAAGCTCACCGCTACCATCATCAAACCTAATTTTACTTCAAACACGGTAGATCAGTTAAAAAATGCGGGCGGATATCGATTGATTAAAAACCAGGAAATTGTACGAAAAATTTCTGAATACGAAAAATGGAAGGAAACCATTCGAGTTCAAGAGGAAGCTAACCAGCTCAATTGGAGAAAGATTCACGAAGCACAGAATCGCATTTTACATATCACCACTTTGGGGACACCTAAGACCATCAACGACATTCAATTAAATAAAACTGAACTAAATCGACTTAAAACTTTGACAGGCAGTGAATTTTTAACCACTGACAAAAAAGAATTCTACCATTATGCGAATGACATTTGGGTGCAACGTGGTTATGCATCTTATTATCAAATCATGATCAAAATAGAGCAAGAAAAAGCGAAAGAGCTCATTAAATTGTTAGAAGAGGAATTAGCAAATTAGTAAAGGTATTCCTACTTAGCTACATCCATTTTCCTTAAAAACTCCCTCAAAACCCCGATGTATTCTTTCGGATTATCC
>JBMSJH010000271.1:0-2258 GCA_049418705.1 Aquirufa sp. | reverse complement strand
TTATGATCGATACCCACGCTCATCTTTATGATGTTCATTTTCAGGAAGATATGCCTTTTCACATAAAGGAAATTCAAGAGTCAGGTGTAACTGAGGTTTGGTTGCCCAATTGCGATTTGGAATCATGGACTGACTTAAAGAAATTAAGTGCCGCCTATCCTGATTTTGTACTCCCAATGATCGGATTGCATCCTACTTATGTTAAAGAAAATTACCTAGCTGAATTAGCTGAATTGAAATCAGAATTAGAGCAAACTAAAGTGGTAGCTATCGGAGAAATAGGCCTCGATTATTACTGGGATACAACCTTCGCTAATGAACAAATGGATGCCCTACAACAGCAATGTCACTGGGCTTTAGAAAAAGGGCTGTGGGTAGATATTCATTGTCGTAAAGCTTATGCAGACTTGATAAAGACTTTTAAATTACCTGAATTCAAGGGATTAAGAGGAATTATTCACTGCTTTTCTGGCGATGCAAGAGAAGCAAAGTTTTTAACTGATTTAGGCTTTTTATTAGGGATAGGTGGTGTAATTACCTACAAGAATACGACGCTATTTCAAGATATTAAAGATATACCTCTTAGCCATATCGTCTTGGAAACAGATGCTCCTTATTTAAGTCCGGTGCCATTTAGAGGAAAACCTAATTCTCCTAAAAATATCCCTCTAATAGCACAAAAATTAGCAGATTTATTTGAAATCTCTTTAACAGAATTGGTTCAACAAACGAATCAAAATGCGAATAAGTTAAAGGCTACCTCAGGTTATTAATCAAACCTTTCATTTGATCATCCCAAGATAGGATCGCTTGTTTTAATCGGATAACGACAGCGTTAGGTGAGGTTTTAAATTTGTCCCAAGATCCTTGGAAGACTAATTTCCCTTTTTCCATGATACCTACGCTTTGGCTTAATTGAAGTATATCGGTCAAATCATGGCTAATCAGTACACATGGAATGGCTCTCTCTGCGACCACAGAGGCAATAATTTGGGAAAATTCTAGTTTTTGTTCGGTATCTAATTGACTAAATGGCTCATCGAGCACCAAGTAAGAAATAGGTTGACTGATGGCCTCCAATAAGGCTAGTTTTTGCCGTTCTCCACCTGATAAAGAAGCCACTTTGGTGTCTTTTTGTTTAATTAAATAGAACTGCTTTAAATACTTTGTAATGATGGCATCTTGTTGATTATTAGGCAGGTACTGGAACAATACTTGCGCATAATTGTAGACAGTATGATGCGGTTTTAGATGTAAGGTTTGAGGGACATATCCTGCCTGTTTGAATTGGGGTATCAAACGGTCTAATCCATCATTTAACTCTTTGGAATTTATTTTTATAGAGTATTCCGAGTCGATACTTAAACCGACTAATAGTTTCGCAATGGTACTTTTTCCTGAACCACTTTTACCGATTAATGCGTAGATTTCACCTGATTTTACCTTTATTTGAATATTGGATAAAGCAAAATGACTAGTAACTTGGTGTTTCTTTATGCCTATTATTAACATTAAACCTATTTAAAATGATTCTGTGCGGAATTGATGTGGGAACTTCTTCCATTAAAGTTAGTATTGTTGATGCTGCAAACCAACAATTAATTTATTCATGCTCATTTCCTGAGATTGAAAATGAGATATCTTCCCCTCAGCCTGGATTTGCAGAGCAAGACCCAGAACATTGGTGGTATTGCGTTAAACAAGGTATTTTAAAAGCGAATTCGACAGGATTATACGATCCTAAAAGAATAGGTGCCATCGGTATTTCGTACCAAATGCATGGCCTCGTAGTGGTTGATAAGGAGGCAAAAGTATTGCGTCCTTCAATTATTTGGTGTGATTCTAGAGCAACTCCCTATGGAGAAAAGGCGTATGCCGGTCTTGGAGAATCATTTTGCCAAACACATTACCTCAATTCTCCTGGTAATTTCACCGCAGCCAAGTTAGCTTGGGTGAAGGAAAATCAACCGGAAGTTTTCGGGAAGGTAGCACAGGTATTATTACCTGGAGACTTTATCGCAGGAAGATTCACCTCCCAATTTACTACAACGGCTTCTGCCCTTTCCGAAGGTATTTTATGGGACTTTAAGGAGAACCATCCGGCTAAAGATTTGATGCAGTTTTATGGATTTCCTACCGAAATATTCCCGACTGTTCAAGATTTGTTCTCTGATCACGGCACAGTCACATCAACGGTGGCGGCTGAATTAGGATTTAATACAAATGTTAAGGTTACTTATAAAGCTGGTGATCAACCG
>JBMSJH010000270.1:0-2238 GCA_049418705.1 Aquirufa sp. | reverse complement strand
AATTGCTTTCCTAATTCTACGCCCCATTGGTCATAGCTGAAAATATTCCAAATCACCCCCTGAACAAAGATTTTGTGTTCATACATCGCAATTAATGAACCTAGGGTATGTGGGTCGATTTGCTTCACTAAGAAAGAGTTCGTAGGCTTATTTCCTTCAAATACCTTAAATGGAGCTAATTTCTCAATCTCTGCTTCATTCAAGCCTGCTTTTTGCAATTCAGCAACAACTACCTCTTTTGATTTTCCATTCATTAATGCTTCAGTCTGTGCGAAGAAATTAGACATTAATAAGGTGTGGTGATTACCAATTTTGTTATGAGTTACTGCCGGTGCAATAAAATCGGCAGGAATTAATTGCGTTCCTTGGTGGATTAATTGATAGAAGGCATGTTGACCATTTGTTCCTGGTTCTCCCCAAATAACAGGACCGGTCGCATAATTCACTCGTTTCCCTGAACGGTCTACCGTCTTACCATTCGACTCCATATCACCTTGTTGGAAATAGGCAGCAAAACGGTGCATATATTGATCATACGGAAGAATGGCGTGCGTAGGAGCATTAAAGAAATTCACATACCAAATACCTAATAAACCTAGAATAACTGGAATGTTTTTGTCTAAAGAAGCACTCGCAAAATGAGAGTCCATCGCCTCAGCACCCGCTAATAAAGCCTCAAAATGATCGAATCCAACGGAAAGGCAAATAGACAAACCAATAGCAGACCATAAAGAATAACGACCGCCTACCCAATCCCAGAAGACGAACATATTCGCAGTATCAATACCAAATTCGGCAACTGCCTTTGTATTCGTGGATAATGCCACAAAATGCTTTGCTACTGCTGCATTGTCTTTCGCCGCCGCCAAGAACCAATCTCTCGCCGAGAAGGCGTTAGCCATTGTTTCCTGTGTAGTGAATGTTTTAGAAGCAATTAAGAATAAAGTTGTTTCCGGATTGACCTTCTTCAGTGTCTCTGCGATATGCGTGCCGTCCACATTACTGACGAAGTGAACATTTAAACGTGTTTTATAGGGCTTTAAGGCCTCCGTCACCATCACTGGACCTAAATCAGATCCACCGATACCGATGTTTACCACATCTGTAATTTGTTTGCCAGAGTATCCTTTCCAATCGCCTGAAATGACACGATTAGAAAAGTCTTTCATTTGAGCTTTTACCGCTTGAATTTTAGGTATAATATTTTCACCATCCACTACTACAGAGGCAGATGCTTTAGCTCTAAGCGCAGTATGTAATACAGAGCGACCTTCTGTTTGATTAATTTTATCGCCTTTAAATTGTGCTTGAATTGCATCTATTAAACCACATTCTTTCGCTAATTGAATAAGCGATTGAAAACTTTTCTCATCTATTAGGTTCTTTGAGTAATCAAAGAAGATGGAATTGAAGGTTTGGCTATATTTTTCCTGTCTAGCTGCGTCTTCTTTAAATAACTGAGCTATTGTAGTGGAAGCTAGACGTGATTGATCTAATTGAAGTGCTTTATAAGCGGAGGTACTTGTGAAATTAATCGTAGATAACATGCGGATGATATTAATGAACTACAAAAATACGGTTTTAAACATAAAAATGCCAAAATCCACACTGAATGAATTTTGGCATATAAACTAAATCCTAAAGAATTAAAGATTCGGTTGAGGTGTTTTGCGTAAATAAGGTTTCACAGAAGTAAATCCTTTCGGGAATTTTGCCACCGCATCTTCATTAGAAACTGCTGGAACAATGATTACATCTTCACCGTTTACCCAATCCGCTGGTGTTGCTACCTGGTAATTAGCCGTTAATTGTAAAGAATCAATGACACGTAGAATCTCTGTAAAATTACGTCCTGTAGAAGCAGGGTAGGTTAACGTTAATTTGATCTTCTTGTCCGGCCCAATCACAAATACCGAACGAACGGTAGCTTTTTCTGATGCATTTGGGTGAATCATATCGTAAAGAAGGGCAACCTTCTTTTCTGGATCAGCGATAATTGGGAAGTTCATTTTTACTGAATTAACCTCTTCAATATCCGGCACCCATTGATTATGTGAATCTAAACTATCAACTGAAATGGCAATAGGCTTCACATTTCTTTTCTGAAACTCACCATTTAATAAGGCAGTTTTGCCTAATTCTGTCGTACAAACAGGTGTAAAGTCAGCCGGGTGGCTAAACAACAATACCCAAGAATCTCCGATAAACTCATGGAAGTTAATGTGACCTAATGTCGTA
>JBMSJH010000269.1:0-2270 GCA_049418705.1 Aquirufa sp. | reverse complement strand
CGTTGGTATTCGATATAATCTTGTGGGTTGATACCCGTTAACATCTTGAAATATTGACCTACGTAGTCTTCAGAAACGTTTGCCACGTTTGCTAATACTTTGTTTGATAAATCACCACCCAAATGATCTTTGATGTAAGCGAAGATATCGATTAAGCGTGGATCTTTAAAGTAAGTCGAGTTCGTCGCTAATTGCTCTACGAATAAACGGTTTTCGATGATGTAACGAATCACTTCGATAACGATCTCTTCCGTTTTAATTTTGATGATACGTCCTTTACCGATCGCATCAGATAAATCTTCTTCTAAGATTTCGCGGATGGTTGCCGCAAGTTTATCGTCACGCTTGATTAAGAACGGAGGAATATCTAGGGAAGTAAAGAAGTTAACTGAGTCAAAAACCTTTGCTTCGAAGGCCACCATTCCGAACGAGTTCGGTTGTGTTCCGATTAAAGATGCATCCGTGTTTTGGTCAAAATACAATTCGCGGTGCGTCATGAACTCTTCGTTGTTCACCGCTTTCGGTTTTTCTGCGTTTCCGTAGGTTACGCTAATCATTTTTCCGCCTGGGATGAAAAGCATGTCGCCTTCTTCCACTGGAGTCTCCTCTTCACCAAAAGACACCTCACCTTTGTACAATATCAAGAGCGAATTTTCTACGTCATAGAAATTCTTGATACGAATAGGTTGTAATATTCTAATGTTTCTCGCTTTGATGAATTTAACACCTAAGGACTCGATGATCTTGTTATAATCTTCCATAATTTATCACCAAACGGAGTAATGAATACGATTTTTTGAATAAACTTGGACAAAACTAATAAATCAGATAATAATTCCAAATTATTTTGTCGATTAATTTGGCCTATTTATGCTATTTTTTTTCGGGTATTTATTTGTAATATATTAATAAGAAGGGGATTCTTTGAAGGAAGTAATTCGGAGCAACTGCTTTGGCCTATTTTATAATTATTTCGGGGAAAATGGAAAATTCATTTTTTTTCAAATTTTAGGGCAATTTTTATGTAATTTTGTTTTTTACTATCACAAAATCAGATGGGCTTATTTAATTTTCTTTCGAAGGATATTGCCATGGACTTAGGAACGGCAAATACCTTGATTATCCACAAAGACCAAGTAGTCGTAGACGAACCTTCTATCATTGCCTTAGACCGTAATACGAACAAGGTATTAGCGGTAGGTCGTCAGGCGATGATGATGCACGAGAAAACGAACGATAATATCAAGACGATTCGTCCGCTGAAAGATGGTGTGATTGCCGATTTTACCGCTGCAGAATTAATGATGCGTGGTTTAATCAAGATGATGGACAAAGGAAATTCCTTCTTTTCTCCAGCTTTAAGAATGGTAATTTGTATCCCCTCAGGTATTACCGAGGTGGAGAAAAGAGCCGTAAAAGACTCCGCAGAACATGCTGGAGCACGTGAAGTGTATATGGTTCATGAGCCTATTGCTGCGGCAATTGGTATCGGCATTGATATTGAACAACCGAACGGATCCCTTGTGGTGGATATCGGAGGTGGTACGACAGAAGTAGCGATCATTTCCCTAAGTGGAATCGTAGTAGAAAACTCGATTCGTGTCGCTGGAGATGAATTTACGCGTGATATTAAAGACTACTTGTTGCGTGAGCACAAGTTAGTAATCGGTGAGCGTTCTGCTGAGCAAATTAAGATTCAAGTAGGATCTGCGCTTCCAGAATTAGAGAATCCACCAGCGGATTTCGAAATCCGTGGTCGTGATCAAATGACAGGTATTCCGAAGGAAATCTTGATCAATTATTCAGAAATCGCTTACGCACTTGATAGTTCCATTACGAAAATCGAAGTAGCGATCATGGAAACATTACAAAGAGCTCCAGCGGAATTATCTGGTGATATCTTCCACAATGGTATTCACTTAGCAGGTGGTGGTGCGATGTTACACGGTTTAGATAAGCGTATTGAGAAGAAGACTCAGTTAAAAGTACACGTGGCTGACGATCCATTGAAGGCCGTTATTCGTGGTACGGGTGAAATCTTGAAAAACTTAGAGAAATACCGTCCGGTATTGATTACCTAGTAGGGGATGAATCAACTGTTTGAGTTTTTATTGCGTCAGCGAAATCTGCTTCTGTTTATTTTGCTGCAGGTTATCAGCCTTTGGTCTGTGTTTACCTACAATAATTACCAACACACCCTTTATTTCAATACGACGAATTCCTGGGCGGCGTCTATTCTGTCCACTCGTCAAGAAGTGGCTACCTACCAT
>JBMSJH010000268.1:0-2273 GCA_049418705.1 Aquirufa sp. | reverse complement strand
GAGGTTTAATTAAGGATTGGTTTCGCGTATCCTACGAAGATTCGATTCTTCCAGCTTATTTCATTGCCTTAGTGGTAGGATTTTTCTTAACCAAACTCTTTGCCTTTAATGCCCGCCAAAGCAAGCAGACAAGACGCGAGATGTTCAAATATGTTTTGGTTGCTAGCTTCTCCGGGATCATCACCTGGTTATTCAGCACCATCCCCTACGATTTTATCCACGCGCGCTACCCAGATTTCTTTTTTCACATACCTTACTCGGTGAAAAAGATTAATATCACCCAAATCGGGACCACGATTCATGGGATGGGCTATAGTTTTGTGTCGAACTACATCTTGCACAAGACCTTCACATTCAAGTCTAGCGGCTTTTACGATCGCTTTAAAGATCTGTTAAAATAGGACTAATCTAATTTAGCCCAAATTTAAGGGGGCAATTCTTAAGGATTTCTAAGCCGAATACAGGCCACTACGGCACATTTTTCGAAAAAATTAGCCATTCCTTAAAAAAATCTTAAAAAATATTTTGCATTTATTTGTACTTATAAAATAATGCCGTAGATTTGTGACTCAAACCTTAAACAAAATAAGAAATGAAAAAAGTATTCGCTCTAGCTTTCGTTGCTGCAATGGTAACTTTAGCATCTTGTGGTGAGAAGAAAGCAGAAGCTTCTGCTGACACTGTTGCTGTTGATTCTGCTGCTGCTGCTGCTCCAGCTGATTCTGCTGCTGCTGACACTGCTGCTGCTGACACTGCTGCTGCTAAATAATTTTAGCACAACGATCAGAAAAAAGTCCTTCGCATGCGGAGGACTTTTTTTATGCTTAAAATCTGGATGAAGAATAAAAAGATTGATTCCTTTTTTGACCACTTCCCCCCCAAAGTAGCGGAATACTGCTTTCAACTTTGGCATGATTATTCCTTTGACTTTATCGTCAGTAAATCCCGTGATTCGAAATTAGGCGACTACCGCTTCAGTCCTGCGAAAGGACACCAAGTCACCGTCAATCACAACCTCAATCCCTACGCCTTTTTAGTGACCTATATTCACGAGGTTGCCCACTTAACAACATACCTCGCTCACAAGAATAAGGTACTGCCGCACGGGCAAGAATGGAAGAATGAATTCTATACCTTATTCGAACCCATTTTAGACGAAGAACTGTTACCGGCAGAACTCGTGAGCGTTTTGCGTGCCTATCTAAAAAACCCGGCAGCCTCCTCCACTGGCTACCAACCTCTCGTAGATATATTAAAAACCTACGATGCTGCGCCTCCAGCCGGCACTCCAGTACATGAATTAGCCGAGGGAACTGCCTTTCAATTAAAAAACCTTTCCTTTATCAAAGGGAAACTTCGCCGAACACGTTACATTTGCAAAGAAATAAATTCCGGCAGGAACTACTTAGTAGCGAAGAATGCATACGTGTTTCCGATTGAAATTTCTTAACCTTTGCTTCGTTCTGCTTTTAGCGGTTTCAACGGCTTATGCCCAAAACTCTGTCCTCGCCGCAGGCAAATGGATTAAAGTAGGCATCACCCAATCCGGCCTCTATCAAATAAGCCCTGCCTTTCTAGCGAAATACAACCAAAAATCCTCCCAAATAGGCGTTTACGGCCACGAAATAGGGCAATTACCTCAATCCAATACTGCCCCTAGACCTGTTGACTTACAAGCCATACCAATTCTGAAGCAAGGAGATAAGGTAGTATTTTGGGGAGAGAAATTCCAACATAGCTACTCCGACACCACCTTTTACTATATCCGTTTAGATGATCCGGCGCCTTCCTTAGTTGCGAACTATCCGGCAACCGGCTCTGCGAGTACTGCTGCTTTGGATTATGGGCTTAGCCGATTTCATTATGAACCGGAAACCTATAACCTATTACAGTCGGGTCGGGAGTGGCTGGGAGATGGATTTTTTGGGAATGTAAATCGAAGTATTCAGTATCCACTAGCGGATTATAAGACAGGCCTCTCGGGAAATCTGAAAGGACGTCTGGCCTCCTCTTCTATCGCACCTGGCACCTTTACTTTTTCGATTCCAGGAAATACGATTGCACCGCTGGTATTCCCTGCGACGACTGGAGGTCGCTATGATCAAAAAGCCTTCGTTCGGGACTTTGCAACCAAAGTCAACCCAGAAATAAAAGACGGAAACTGGAGCTGGAATTTAGCCTACTCCAATACGACAGGCTCCGGCTACATCGATTTCATCGACTTCGAATACCCGCGCCAATTCAATGCCCTGAATGAGAACCCCCGTTATTAT
>JBMSJH010000267.1:0-2282 GCA_049418705.1 Aquirufa sp. | reverse complement strand
CAGTACTTTTTGTGGCTTAGGCGTATCGAAGAAATTCACTAAATAGAAAGCCCCTTGATCTTTCACTTGCCCTTTGAAGCTTACCTTTTGCTGAGCAGAAGGCGTTGCAGAGTCGACTTTAACGACTTTGCCTTGTTCATTTACATATTCCAAGTAGATTTTTTTTCCTGGGATAAGCGTTTTCGCCTGCACCCGAAGCTCAAAATTTTGAGCCTGTAAGGCAGTGGCAAACAACAGCAGGTATCCAAGTAGTTTCATCTAGGCCTTGGCTAATTCTTCTAATACCATTTGATTCACTTTTTTCGGATCCGCCGTTCCTCTCGATTTCTTCATCACCTCTCCGATAAACAACGCCACTAAACCCTTCTTCCCTTTTTGGTATTCCTTCACCTTATCTGGGTAGGCTGCAATTGCCTCCTGAACCCAGGTAAGCAATTCGTCCCCTGATTGCGCATGCAACCATCCCTGCTCTTCCACCAGTTTCATCGGAGACTTCGCTGGGTTTTCGATGGCCAAAGGAAACAATTGATGTGCCGCTAAATTATGCGTCAACGTTCCCTTTTCCACCAATTCAATAATTTCTGCCAGGTGTTTGGGACTCAATTCGAAATCCGTAATCGATTGATTATTTTCGTTTAAATGAGACTTAACAGGTCCCATTAACCAATTTGAAATAGATTTATAGGCCTTCGTATGCGCCGTAACCTCCTCAAAGTAAACCGCCATTTCACGCGTATCCGATAAGAAATGGGCATCATACGTAGGTAGGCCAAAATCCTTCACCAACTTTTGCTCCTGTTCCCAAGGCAAAAGTGGCATCGTCGCTTTAATTTCTTGCAACCAAGTTTCTGATATTTCTAAAGGCGCTAAATCAGGCTCTGGGAAATAACGATAATCATTCATCGTCTCTTTCACCCGCATCGAATGTGTTAGCCCTGTATGCGCATCAAACGTCCGCGTCTCTTGAATTAAGGATCCCCCTTCATTCAACACCTTCGTTTGGCGAACAATCTCGTGTTCAATAGCCCGCTGAATATTACGCAGCGAGTTCATATTCTTAATCTCCACCTTCGTACCTAAGGTCGTCGTCCCAACCGGCCGAATAGATACATTCACATCAGCACGCAAGGAACCCTCTTCCATGTTTCCATCACAAATTCCGAGGTAACGCACTAATTTGCGTACTTCTGAAACGAGTGCAAACGCCTCTTCTGACGAATGTATAGTAGGCTCGGTCACCATCTCAATTAAGGGAGTGCCGGCCCGATTATAGTCTAAAAAGCTAAATGGATTATCTCCTTCATGTAAAGACTTACCCGCATCTTCCTCTAAGTGAATATGGTGAAATTCCATCTTTTTGTCGCCCTCTTTCAAGTGAACAACTATGGATCCTCCAATACAAATAGGAGTTTTATCTTGGGTGATTTGGTAGCCCTTTGGAAGATCAGGATAAAAATAATTTTTTCTATCAAAATACTGCTTAGCTGCAATTTTCGAACCTAATGCCAAACCCATTTTAATCGCATATTCCACCACTTTTTTATTCAACTTAGGCAAAGTGCCCGGGTGCCCTAACGAAATAGGGGAGATTAAGGTATTTGCTTCTTGGCCAAAAAGCACAGGATCGCTCGCGAATATCTTCGAATTCGTCTGCAATTGTGCATGAATTTCAAGGCCAATAACGGGTTGGTAAGTAATGCTCACTGATAGAATTTTATAATCTGGATAGACTATAAAGATACGAAATTCCCTCGTTTATAGATATAAGCTAACTGATTTTGCAGGTACAAGCTGTCTTATGCTTGTAATTATACCAGTAAGCTAAGGTGATAAATACCCCCAGAGAAAGCCCAAATACCCATTCGATGGATTTCAAGCCGACCAAAGTATCCACTAACTTGATAAGTACACCAATTCCCAAAAAATACAAAGGCATCGGCTTGCGGTGTTTCCGATAGTCCTGCCAAAGCAACAATAAAGCCATCCCAAAACTTACCACCACTAAAATCCATTCAACCGTTACACTAAAGGCGAAAGAACTCGCTAAATAGGGTGCAACAAAAAGGATAATGGGTAGCGTTAAGCAATGTATAGCACACAAAAGAGAAAGAAAGACTCCCACTTTTTCGGCTGGCAATAAATGTTTGTATTTTTTATTAGACATTTATCTAATTATTTAATTACTACAGGAAAACTTAAATCTAAATCGGTACTACCTGCCTCTTCATCTCCTGTTTTAACTATCTTCCCATTTAACGGGGGCTGGTGTTTTAGGAGATCCG
>JBMSJH010000266.1:0-2296 GCA_049418705.1 Aquirufa sp. | reverse complement strand
CGCAATTCCTTCGCCTTCGCATCATTCACCTCGAACAATTTCGCGTGTGAAACCTCCGATTTAATGGCCTGATTCCAAGAATAAGGGCCTTTTGTGTTTGAGATCATTTGAGATGGAGAACGGAATCCGCCGCCACCTGCTGCTACCGGATTCATTCCGTAATCACTGTAAAGATCAATGAAAGACGGGTAAATGTATTTGCCGCCGCAGTCGATCACCACCGCGTCCTTCGGAACGATTGCCGTCCCTACAGATTCAATTTTGCCATTTTTAATGACCAAAGTCGCCTTCTGTAAAGTCGTCTTCGCATCTTTCACGATGGTCGCATTCGTGAAGGCATAATAACCATTCGACGGACTCGCCACATCATTAAGGGGGAAAGTCACCTGGGCGATGAGTGGGCTGCTCATGAAAAGGAACAGAGCCCCTAGCCAATAGGAGTAGATTTTTTTCATTCGTTGATTTAATTGTTAGAGTTTAAAGATAGAAAAATTTTATCTAGTGCCTATCTTTGTCTACACATTTTGCCTAAGTCAATCATGAATACCGCTAATACCATCGCCCACCTGGTGGCGAATCCAGAGTCGCATGCCCGTTTTTTGAACACCCTTTCCTTCATGGAAAATTCCGGCGCGCGCAAGATTTCTAAGTTTGAGCACAAAAAAGAAGTCAGCCTGATTATCCTAAAGCACGCCGCTGAAGAGCATCGCCACGCCTATTATTTAAAGAAGCAAATCAGCAAATTAGTCCCGTCCGGTTTCGAGACATACGACGATTCATTTTTAATCAACCCACGCTCATCTCGATTCTACTTAGATGTGTTAGACCTGCGTGTCAGCCAATATGCAAAGAAAAACTTAGGCCTTTCGGGCTATGACGTGAAATGGGCGGCCTATTTATTAGTGACCTACGCCATTGAATTACGCGCGGACGAATTGTATCCGATTTACCAGCAAATTCTCACGGAAACGAAATCGAAAGTCCAAGTGAAATCCATCATCGTGGAAGAGGAAGGTCACCTGGAGGAAATGATATCTCAGCTAAAGTCTACCTGGCCAGACTGGGAGAAGCACGCCGCTGTGGCCGTGCAGATCGAGTCGGAATTATTTCAGGATTGGGTGAGTTCGCTGGTTCCTGAGGTAGTATAAGGCCGATTAAAGGCCTCTTGCTGCATCTTGAATAGTTCCGCGACGCCGCGGATCGTCTTTTTCGACATCCCTTTTTTGTATTTCAAGATATCAGAAACTAAGCCTTCACTGACTTGCAGTTTACGGGCTAGATCCGCCGCTTTCATTTTATGTTCTGACAGCAGAGACTTCAAAAGTTGAACGGGATCGAGATTTCGAAAATGACTTTTTTGTTTATCGTATGTCTCAATCAGTAAAGTCAAGAGATTGATTTCATCTTGAATTTCAGGCGTAATAGGGGAACTAAAGACGAGTTGTTCAAGTACGTCGCAGTAGTTTTCATATTGAGTATCGGAGTCAATAACGCGGTATTTCATGTGATTAATAGGTGCTAATCGTGTATTGCAATCCTTTCGCGCAGAGCTTCGAGTAGTCTGCATGACTTCCTATCCAGCAGATGAATAGGTGGACTTGATGTAGGCCAAATCCGTATTTACCAATCAGTCGAAATTGATTTCCTTTGATATTGAAAATCACGCGGCTCGATCCATTGCCTAAGAGGTCGCAGGAAGGAAAGGTAAATAAAATATCTTCCGGTTTCTCCCAATCCGCGTTTCTGATTTTATCTACCCAATCTTCTAAGGGGAAATAGCAGTTCGTGTGATTAATCGAAAAAAGATAGATCGTCTTCTCTTTAATTAAATGGACTTTCATGTGGTTAGGTGTTTCGTAAAAAACAAACCTAGCACTAATCCTTCACAAACTTAGCTATAAAACTTCACAAAACGTGAACTTCTCCCGTTTTTATCAACAAACTTTTAATCTCGCCATTCACCTTTACTTTCGCCGCGCTGCCTTTTAGCCCTTTCAGGTGCAAGGACGTCACTTTGCCGTCTTTCCAGCTCATTGAAACCTCGAATCCACCGCGGGTTTTAAGGCCAGAAATAGAGCCTTCAGAAGCCCATGCAGCCGGTAAAGCAGGGAGTATCTCAATTAATTCCGGAGAGGATTGAACCAGCATTTCTGCTACCGCAGCAGATCCACCAAAGTTTCCATCGATTTGGAATGGAGGGTGCGCATCGAACAAGTTCGGGTAGGTGCCACCGCCGCGAGCATAGTTTACTTTTACGCCGTCCGGTTCTACGTATTTCAAGAGTTCGCGGTACATT
>JBMSJH010000265.1:0-2360 GCA_049418705.1 Aquirufa sp. | reverse complement strand
GCGAATAATGACAGACGGGTCGTCAGGTAAAATCAGGTCTTGTCCGTGGTAAAAGGGATGAACAATGGGCTTTACATCGGATCCAGAACAATCTGGAGAGGTATCCATATGTGCACAGAAACAGAGACCTGGAACTTCATGCGCGACATTGGAATCTAATTGGGCATATACATAGCCATGTTCATCCAAATGCGCATTTTCAATTCCGAGAGCTTGAAGCTCCGAAACTAAAACCTTTCCTAAATATTTTTGTTTCTCTGTCGTGGGACTGCTGGTTGAATGCGGGTCGGATTGAGTGTCAATTTGGACATAATTAAGAAAGCGTTCCTTCGACGTAAAATCGTATTTTGTGATCAATTCCGATAGCTGGGGCATAAAATGCGAATTATATTGAAATATTATAAGAAAAAATTGTCTTTATTAAATTTATTTCCCTTGGATTTATAAAGGTAATACACCTTTCAGAATTACGTATTATCTTAGTGCCTTGAATTTTATAAGCTTACAACTATGTCTCAAAATGCTGTGATTAACCTCGATGGCCAAACGTTCGAATTACCTACTTTCGTAGGAACCGAAAATGAAAAGGCAATCGACATCGCGAAACTTCGCGATCTATCTGGATACGTAACCTACGATCCAGGTTACAAGAACACGGGTGCAACTAAAAGTGCGATTACTTTTTTAGATGGCGAGGAAGGAATTCTAAGACATTGTGGTTATAGCATCGAAGATCTAGCTGACAAGGCTAGTTTCTTAGAAGTGGCTTATCTTTTATTAAACGGCGAATTGCCTACTCAAGCGCAATTAGATGCCTTCGAAGCAGCGGTGAAAAAATACACTGTTTCTAATGAGGCCTTATTGAAGATTGCTCAGGTGATCCCTACTTCCACTCACCCGATGAGCGAATTATCTGCTCTAGTAGGATTGATGGAAGGTCAATACGATACAAAAGAGTCGAACGAAAATATTCTGCGCTTAATCGCTGCATTGCCTATTTTCGCGGCTTGGAACTATAAAAAATCGATCGGAGAAGCTATTGTGGCTCCGGATCCGTCTTTGGACTATTGCTCTAACTTCTTAAAAATGATGTTCGCTAAACCAGGCGAGGATTACAAGGTAGACCCAATCGTTTCTAAAGCATTAAACAAATTATTGATCCTTCACGCTGATCACGAGCAAAACTGCTCTACTTCAACGGTTCGTTTGATCGGTTCTTCTCACGCGAGTATCTTCTCAAGTATTTCAGGTGGTATCCAAGCTTTATTCGGTCCATTACATGGTGGTGCGAATCAGGCGGTTATCGAAATGTTAGAGGAAATCAAGCAAGCGGGTGGAGATACGGCTAAGTTTGTGGCGATGGCGAAAGATAAGAACTCAGGCTTCCGCTTGATGGGCTTTGGTCACCGCGTTTACAAGAATTTTGATCCTCGTGCTCGTATTATCAAGAAAGCGGCGGACGATGTGTTAACTGCCTTAGGTGTAGTTGATCCAGTTTTAACAATTGCGCAAGAATTAGAAGCTGCGGCTTTAAGTGATGAGTACTTTGTGGCTCGTAAGTTATACCCGAACGTGGATTTCTATTCAGGTATCATCTACCGCGCTTTAGGTATTCCGACGGATATGTTTACAATTCTTTTCGCGATTGGTCGCCTTCCAGGTTGGATTTCTCAACATAAAGAAATGATGACAAATAAGGAGCCTATCGGTCGTCCTCGTCAAATTTACGTAGGTTCGCCTTCACGTGAATTTGTGGAAATGTCAAAGCGATAAGCGTTTAATCACGATCAGAAAGGCCTCCGGATTCGGGGGCCTTTTTTGTTTTATGGGGATATTGGGCCTAGCTTTGTACCCTTATGCGAATTCTATTTTTTCTTTTATTCTGTTTTTCTGTTAGCGCTCAGGTCCAAAAAGGGCTGGCCTCTTTTTATTCAAATCGTTTGAAAGGACATCGGACAAGCAGCGGCGAAAGATACAACCCGGCTAAATTTACAGCCGCGCATCGTCATTTACCTTTTAATACCTGGGTGGAGGTGTATATGCCCAAAACCAAGAAAACAACCTTTGTTCGGATTATCGATCGGGGACCCCATAGTCGCAAACGAATTATCGATGTCTCGAGGGCTGCGGCAAAGGATTTGGGATTAATACCTTACGGATTTGCTACGGTTCACCTTAAAACGGTATCCGAGAAGTCACGTATTGATTCCTTGAATGCTATGGAATCTGCAGAAATTTATGAGTTTGAACCGAAATCTGCCACGAAGGATTCGCTTTTACGAAATCTACAATAAGGGGATTTATCTGTTCTTGCTTGGACCACTCGGGTTGTAAGTATAATTCCGCCGAATCTGGTAATT
>JBMSJH010000264.1:0-2394 GCA_049418705.1 Aquirufa sp. | reverse complement strand
AAAATATGCTCTAACTCTAGCCCATAGACACGCGAGGCATCCGCAATTTTAATGTAGAAATAATCAAAGTTATCATTCACCCGGTTCACAATGCGAATTCGAAATGGATGCGTATTCCCATAGGTGCAATAATCCACCCGGTCGATCACTAAGTGCTTGATTACCTCCTCGTTACCATCCGTCTTTAAATCCGCATAGATCTGTTTTAGCGCCTCATAGACCTCCTCCTGATCGGCTGGAGAATAAAATACCGTCTCCCAAAGCGTATCCACCTCATTTTTATCATACAGCACAATGGCATTATCGTAACGCAAGAGATCTGCATAACTAATATTCATCACGTGTTCGCGATTGTATTTATGCAAATAGCGGCGCAGCTGTTGATTAATCCGATAAAGGGTCTTCTTCTTTGAGATTAGCGCCATTATTCGGTGTAGTCTAGAGATTTACCGAAGGTTTCCTTCAGTTGTAGTACAGAGTAGATGGCCAAAGCAAAGCATAACACACCCACATAAGCCGCCGATTGGATCAAGCCTACCGATGGAATTAAGAACTTAAATAATAAGGAAATAGGGATTAATGCGCCCCTCACGAAATTAGGTACCGTCGTCGTCACTGTCATTCGTACATTCGTTCCAAACTGCTCGGAAGAGTATGTCAAGAACACCGCCCAATAGCCCCCAAAGAAGCCTAATAAAGTGATCATTACATACGCATGCGTCGTTGTGATGTTAGACATCCCGAATAAATAATAGACGCAAATCCCAACAGCAATAAATAAATAAGTCAAAACGGCCTTCCCGCGGCTTTTCAGCCATTGACTCAAAGCTCCCGCAGCAAAATCTCCTGTGGCAAGTCCGATATAACAGAACATAATCGCATTACCACCACTGATCTTACCTTCAATGCCTACTAGCTGAGAGATTTCAGGAGCTGAGAAAACCAAAATTCCGATGATGTACCAGATGGGTAGTCCCATCAAAATGCAGTATAAATACTTTTTGAAAGTGGCTGCACTGGAAAAGAGTTGTAGAAAATTCCCCTTCTTCACAGACGAATCCATCTCCGAATACATGGACGATTCGAACGTTCCTAAACGCAAAAGCAATAAGGCTAAGCCCATTCCTCCACCAATAAAATAACAGGATCTCCACCACTCCGGATCAGGGCTTAAACCCGCAATAATCGGCGCAAATACCGCTCCAGCGGCTCCTACACCGGCAATAATCAAGGTTCCGATACCGCGCTTAGAAGGCGGTAAGGTTTCGTTTACGAGCGTAATACCTGCCCCCAGTTCCCCTGCGAGACCAATCCCTGCGATAAAACGTAAAATCGCATAGGTATTCAAATCAGTCACTAAACCATTCAGAGCATTCGCAGCCGAATACAAAAGTATCGAACCGAATAAGACGGATTTACGTCCTTTCTTATCTCCGTAGATTCCCCACAAAATTCCCCCCAAAAGCATCCCTCCCATCTGGACGTTCATCAAGTTTAAGCCTTGATTCAGTAATTCATCGCCTTTCAATCCCAAACTCATCAAGCTGGGATTACGCACGACAGAAAATAAAATGAGGTCATACACATCCACGAAGTAGCCAAGAGCGGCGACGGCGATGAGCATTTTGGCTTTGGCAGAAATTGTTTCGTTTTCCATACTAGCGAGAAAGCATATCAGACCGGTGAGAGTCTAATTTTAAAAAGATAAAAAGTAATATCGTGAACGACCACAAGGACGATCCACCATAAGAGAAAAACGGCAATGGAATCCCCATGATGGGCATTAAGCCGATTGTCATCCCTATATTAACTAAAAAGTGAAAAAACAGAATTCCTACTAATCCGAATCCATAAGCTCTCGCAAAACGGGAGCGCTGTAAGTCCGCTAAATACATCAGACGCCACAAAAAGCCTAAAAAGAAAATGATCATCAGCATCACGCCCACAAAGCCGTGCTCCTCACCGATGGTACAGAAAACCATATCCGTACTTTGTTCCGGTACGAAATCAAATTTCGTTTGGGTCCCGCCTAAAAATCCCTTCCCCCAAAAACCACCCGAACCAATCGCAATCTTCGATTGAGTCACCTGGTAGCCTAAACCTCGAGGATCAAAGCCGGGATCAATCAAGACTCGAATCCGGTTTCTTTGGTGCTCTTGTAACACATTATTCACCACCCAATCCACTAAAAGCGCTAAAGTCATAATTACCGCAATGGCACCCGAAAGGCGCAAATAGGTCTTCGGATCGCGCTGTAAATAAATGGGCATAAAAAGAACAAAAAGCCCGGCTAGAAGAACTAAAACCAACAAAATAATCCAAGCCTTAACGAGTAAAGCAGACACGAACAAGACAATTCCTCCAATGAATAAGGCCGGATAGGTTCCCGGCAAG
>JBMSJH010000263.1:0-2396 GCA_049418705.1 Aquirufa sp. | reverse complement strand
TCTTCGAGAGCTGCATAAACGATTTTGTAAATCTTCGTGAGCTGTAGAAATGATTTTATAATTCTTCGAAAGCTGTAGAAACGATTTTGGCGTATTGACAGAATGTGTCAATTGCAAGAGTATCCAGTGTTAAGCTCTGTTAAAAGCGGTTTTGTGAATAACTGGACAAATTGATAAACTCGATTTTCAGGTATTGACAGATTGTGTCAAATGCTGAAAACACCTTTGCATACCTCGCCGCTATTTTAACATTATGCCGTTTCAGGTATTTCACGGTCAGTATGGTATTGGCAGCAGGTTTGCATTACCCCATTCTCTATGTTCTCTACTCTCTAATCTCATATGATACTAAGCCGGAGTCGACTAAGCTGCGAAGCAGCGACTAAGTCACGCAGTGACGACTAAATGGCGAAGCGATGACTAAGTGACGAAGTCACGACTGCGCGCAGCGCAGCGCTAGAGCGCCACCCCACTAACCGTATACCGAGTGGGAGACGAATACCAACGAAGAGCTTGAGATCCAAAAATGGTATAAGAAACGACGCGGCCGGAGATGAGGTGCATCGATAGGTTTTTGGAAGTTGTATAAATTAAATTCTCAGAGGAAATCTCAAAATCTACCTGTGATGGGCGGCCTGCAGAGTCCAAGGCTATTTTAAAGGAACGAACGGGGAGATTTTCGCCTTTTTTTAGGGTGTATTGAATGAGGCCAGGGGTGGATTCATCCGTGTAACTGAGGGCGTAGGCGGGTTTGTTAAGATCCGCTTCTTCAAAGAGGGCCCATTCTTTCTTCAAATCCAGCTGAACGGAGTCGATGACTTCGGTGGTGCCGTCGAGGGTGACGGTCTTTTTTACCGAAAGGGGGGATGACGAAAGCTGGTTCAGCTCTTTTTTCCAATCGTAGAAATGGGTCGCCGGCTCCGGGGAGCTGGTGCACGCAATGAATGTCAAAAAGATTAAAATGCTGAGGCGAATCATCCCCCCAAAGGTAAGAATTTTTTAGGCGGAGAAAACATCCTCAATGGGAATCTTCAAGACTTTAATGAGGAGGTAGATCTTCGTGGCGTTCGGATAATGTTTTCCGGATTCCCAATAATTGTAGGCGCTTTGGGAAACTCCTACGGCGGAAGCTACCTGTGATTGTGTCATCCGTAAAGTTAAGCGGGACTTGATCAGAACGGTTGAAAAGACGAGTTTGGTTTTCATAATTATTAGTGGTTACAGTGATATTTTTGATAATATTCAGAGAATTAATTCAAAAACAAAACTTAATCCACTATATCACAGAAGATTATAAAAACACTGATAATGATGCGCAATGAGAGTATATAAAAAAGTCCTCAAAAGACAAAATCGGCTTTTGAGGACTTTTTGTACTAAACTTTAATTCAAATTATTTTACGTTGTACTTGTATTTATAACGCTCAAATAATTGCGAGTGTTTGTTATCTAAGTTCAACGCGCGACCTTGAATATAGGCGTTCGTTAAGACGCTTGAGCGCATGTCCAAAATATCTCCCGTACTGATCACGATGTTCGCATCTTTACCTGCTTCGATACTTCCGGTGCGATCCGCAATTCCTAAGATTTTCGCTGCGTTTAAGGTAATCGCTGATAAAGCTTCTTCCTTCGTTACTCCGTAAGCGGCCATCGTTCCAGCGTGGAAAGGTAGGTCGCGTTGGCGCCAGTTTCCGTCTCCGCCTTCGAAGCCCATCGAGAATAAAACACCGGCTTTTTGTAACATGCCTGGCGTCTTATACGGTTGATCTACGGCATCATCTTCGGAGGCTGGCAGGCTATGGATTTCTCCCAAAATCACCGCCACGTTATTCTCCTTCAAAATATCCGCAATCATCCAGCTGTCGGTAGCTCCTACGAGAACGAGTTTGAAGTTGAATTCTTTGGCAAAATTAATCGCCGCTAACATCTCCTTCACTAGATCGCAATGCACGAAAAAGGGCTTGCTACCATCAAAAAGACCTCTCGTAGCTTCGAACTTCAAGTTCGTACCTGTATGCGTCTTCTCGTTCAAATACGCTTTCGCCTCCTTGAAAAAGGACCGCGCCTCGTCGCGGCGCGCCAAACCCGCCGCCACTGGCTCCGCGTTCGCACCGCTTCTTTGGAAAGCCGCAAGTCGGTTAATCAAAGCCGGCATCTTGAAGTGAATACCATTGTCCATCGCGTAAGCGGCATCTTGCCAGTTCCACGCATCTAATTGTACGACGCTAGAAGAGCCAGGGATCATTCCCCCTTGTGGAGTGATCTGCGCTAATAAAACTCCATTCGAACGTACGGTATTGATGATTTTTGAATCCGTATTATAGGCAACAATCGCCCGAATGTTTGGATTCATTTCACCAAGTTCCTCAATGTCAACAGTCGACTTCGTAGAAGCG
>JBMSJH010000262.1:0-2396 GCA_049418705.1 Aquirufa sp. | reverse complement strand
TTTGTGGCAGATTGGTATGATCCAGGCGTAGGAGGACACCAAGCAGGTGATCAGGTCAAAGGCCGCATTTACCGCATCGCACCGAAAGGTCATGCCTACAAGAAAACAACATTCGATCTCAGCACACCAGAATCGGCCTTTCAAGCGCTAGAGAACCCGAACTTAGAAATCCGTTTCCTCGCATTTCAGGCTTTGAAAAAAATGGGTACAAAAGCAGAATCCGTTTTAGAGAATGCTTTTAACACGAATGAAAATCCTCGCTTCCGAGCGAGAGCGTTTTGGGTCTTAAATCAAGGACCTCGTTCGAATGAGTTTATCTCAAAAGCCTTCGATCAAGCGAACCCTAATTTGAAAATGATGGCGATTCGAGCGGCAAAGCAAAAGCCGTTCGCTGAATGGTCTACCCTAGCGGCGAAAGCAGCGAGAGATCAACACGCCTCCGTGAGACGTGAATTAGCGATTGCTTTACGCCATCTTTCAGGAGAGGCTGTCAATCAAATTTGGGCATCTTTAGCTATGCGCCATGGCGGAACAGATCGCTGGTATTTGGAAGCATTGGGTATTGGGGCGGATGGAAATTGGGATGAACGTTTTATGGCCTATGCTGCATTAAAACCTGAAAATTCGAAAGGCTATGCTGATGTTGTGTGGAGAGCAAGAACGGAAAAAGCATTACCAGCACTAATCGAATTGATCGGGAGTACGAAGTCACTAGCTTATTTCAGAGCTTTGGATTTCATGCCAGGTGAACAGAAATCAGAAGCCATTATTGGTCTCATTTCAGGGAAATTTGCGAATGACCTAACGGCGCAACTAGAAGCAATTCGCCATATTAAACCAGCCTATATTGCGGCTCATCCAGAGGCGAAGGCCATGCTTTCTACTTTACTAAAACAAATCGATGGCAAACCTTACCTCGAACTTGTCGATTATTACCAATTAAAAGAGGAAAGCTCCCGTGTTTTAGGAATGATTCTAGCTAAAACAGAATCATCTAAAGCCTGTCAAGTACTGTATAACCTTCCAGGCGGTGCGGAATTAATTCGTGCGAAATTCTTTGCTGGAAAAGAAGCGGACCAATTAGCTTTCATTGAATCCCTGCGCTACCAAGGAAAAACGGAGTCAGCTCAATTATTATTTGATGCAATGACTACTCCAGCCTGCAGTAAAACAGTTCAAATGCAGGCCGCACGTGTCATTGGCAATGCCTATCCTACGGAAGAATTCGTATTAGATCTATTAGAAAAGAAGAAAATTGCCGCATCCTACGTACCCTTAGTGGTAGAGAGCTTACAAAAAGCGTGGAGAAAATCGATTCGCATGAAGGCAAATAGTTATTTAGACAAACATCAAACTGAGTCGAAGAAATCGCACCCTGCGGTGGCAGAACTAGTAAAAATGTCTGGGGATGCGGTGAAAGGTAAAATAGTCTTCACTAATTCTTGCGCGATGTGCCACCTGGTTGATAAGGAAGGTATAGATTTCGGTCCAAAATTGTCAGAAATAGGCTCTAAACTATCAAAAGAAGGCATGTATACGTCTATCTTTTATCCGAATGCCGGTATTGGTTTTGGCTATGAGACCTTCGAAGTAAAAACAAAAAGCGGAGATACGTATCAAGGGATTATTGTTTCGAAAAATGAAACGGATATCGTTCTTCGTATCCCAGGTGGTATCATAAAGAGTTTCAAAACATCCGCATTAAAATCCTACAAGCAATTGCCTGATTCATTAATGCCAGAGGGTTTAGCGGATGGAATGAGTACGAAAGAATTAGTTGATTTAATGGATTATTTATCCACTTTAAAGAAGAAATAAGATGAATCGCAGAGATTTTGCTTCGCTCTTAGGTACTAGTTTACTGTTACCCTCATTCAGTAAGGCATCGAGTCTTGCTAGAGAAAAACCTTTTGATTTACATTACGCCCCCCATTTTGGGATGTTTAAAAATCACGCTGGGCCTAACGAACTTGATCAATTACAATTTATGTATGATCAAGGGTTTACTGCCTTAGAGGATAATGAATTGATGGAGAGGCCAGTTGCCTTGCAAGAAAAAATCGGGGAGAAACTAGCGAAATTGAATATGAAAATGGGTGTTTTCGTTATCAAATTCGATGGATTTTTTGACAAGCAAACCATGACGACGGGTAAAAAGGAATGGACAGATGCATTCCTAGCCTCCTGCCGAAAAGCCGTGGAAACCTCGAAAAGGGTCAATGCCAAATGGGCAACCGTTGTTCCAGGGAACTTCACACGTGAATTACCTATGGGGATTCAAACAGGTAATGTGATTGATAACTTAAAAAGAGCCGTTGAAATACTGGAACCAGCAGGACTGACAATGGTATTAGAGCCTTTGAGCGACAACTCAGATTTATTTTTACGCTATTCAG
>JBMSJH010000261.1:0-2409 GCA_049418705.1 Aquirufa sp. | reverse complement strand
TTGGAATTCTGTATTCGCGAAGACTTAAACAAGTCAGCTGATCGTGTGATGGCTGTTTTAGATCCGATTAAATTAGTGATTACGAATTATCCAGCCGATAAAACGGAGGATTTACAGATTGAAAATAATCCGGAGGCAGAGGTAATCACGAAGCGTTCTGTGCCTTTCTCGAACGAATTATACATCGAGCGCGAAGACTTTATGATCGATCCACCTAAGAAGTTCTTCCGTCTAGGTGTGGGCTTGCAGGTGCGTTTGAAAGGAGCTTATATCGTGACGTGTACGGATTTCAAAACGGATGCGGCAGGGAATGTGACAGAAGTGCACGCGGAATACATCCCAGAAAGTAAGTCAGGTCAAGATACGAGTGGCATTAACGTTAAAGGAACGATTCACTGGGTTTCTGTCGCTCATGCCGTGGAGGCTGAGGTACGTAACTTTGATCGCTTGTTGATCGTGGAGGATGCCTCTGAATTAGGGGATGACTTCTTGAAGTTCATCAATCCAGAATCATTGCAAATTATTCCAAAAGTCTACGTGGAGCCAGGTTTGAAATCAGCCGCAGTAGGCCAGCCACTGCAGTTTATCCGCAAAGGTTATTATAGTCTTGACTTAGATTCGAGCTCAGATAAATTAGTCTTCAATCGTACGGTGACGTTGAAAGATACGTGGGCCAAAGAAAAGGCGAAGTAATTATTTTTTCGCGAAAAGCGAATCCACGAAAGTGGTCTTGTTGAATACTTGGAGATCGGAGATTTTTTCTCCCACTCCAATGTATTTGACTGGGATCTTGAACTGATCCGAAATTCCAATCACCACTCCACCTTTTGCCGTACCGTCTAGCTTTGTAATCGCTAGCGAGGTAATCTCGGTTACTTTTGTGAACTCTTGGGCTTGGATGAAGGCGTTTTGGCCTGTAGAACCATCTAAAACCAGCATCACCTCGTGTGGTGCCTCTGGAATAAACTTCTGAATCACGCGCTTGATTTTGCCTAATTCAGTCATCAAATTAACCTTGGTATGTAGACGTCCTGCCGTATCGATGATGACGATATCTGCGTTCATGTCCACCGCTTGCTTCACAGCGTCATAAGCCACTGCAGCCGGATCCGTATTCATTCCGTGATCAATCACGGGAATTCCCACGCGTTCTCCCCACAACTTCAATTGATCGACTGCTGCCGCACGGAAAGTATCTGCCGCACCTAACACGACTTTCAGCCCGTTTTGATGGAATTGAGATGCAAGTTTACCGATGGTGGTGGTTTTACCTACGCCGTTCACGCCTACGACCATGATGACATAGGGTTTTTGGGAAGGTTCTGCGAAAGCATTCTCTAAAGAAGAAGATTGATTTTCTTCTAAAAGAGCTGCGACTTCTTCGCGTAATACTTTATCTAATTCTTCTGTGGAAACGTATTTATCGCGTTCTACGCGGCGCTCGATGCGCTCGATAATCTTCAACGTGGTGGCAACACCTACATCGGAAGTCAATAAAATTTCCTCTAATTCATCGAGTACTTCCTCATCTACTTTCGATTTACCCACTACAGCACGACCGATCTTAGAGAACAATCCAGTGGATGTTTTCTCTAAGCCTTGCTCTAAAGCTTGGATCTCTTCCTGCTGTTGAGGTTCAGGTTTCTTTTTGAAAAAATCGAATAATCCCATGAGGTGATTTAAAATACAATGCGAAGGTAATCAAAATAAAAAAAGTCCCTTCAAGAAGGGACTTCAATTTTTTTAAGATAGGGTAACGGGTATTGAAAAATTAGTTTTTCAACGCTGCGTTAACTTCATCTTGAAGGATGATTTCTTCTTTGAAGGTATAAGCTCCTGTTGTTGGATTCTTAACCGCCTTAATGATCTTAGCGTACTTAACGCCGCCTTCTTTCTTCAGAGTTGCAACTACTTTCTTAGCCATGGGTCAACCTATTTAATTTCTTTATGTAAAGTAACTTTTTTCAAAACAGGATTGTATTTTCTTAACTCAATACGTGCTGTTGTGTTTTTACGATTTTTCGTAGTGATGTAGCGAGACATGCCTGGTAAACCAGTTTCTTTGTGCTCAGTGCATTCTAAGATTACTTGAATGCGATTTCCTTTCTTTGCCATAATAGATAAATCTTTTATCCGCCTCTGCTCGAAACGGAATGCAAAGGTAGAAGAATTTCTTTTTTTCCCAAAGCCTTTGCTAAAAATAGATGGAAAAATTTATTTTTACCCGTTAGATTTCCCATTTTTGTTTAATGAATCCCATCCAGTATCAATTTCTTCCCGAAAATTTTGAGAATTCTGATCCGAATAAATTTCGGGTAGAGGATTTGAAATCGGAGGAGATGATCATTTCACTAGGGCCTCAACACCCTTCGACACACGGAGTTCTCCGTTTAGAGGTCATTTCAGATG
>JBMSJH010000260.1:0-2369 GCA_049418705.1 Aquirufa sp. | reverse complement strand
AGCAAACAGGTGTTATTTCTATTGATTGGCTTTTTCGGCATTTTGCTCATTTTCCAGCCAAGTAGTGATGGTTCTCTTTGGCACCATAGTACGGGCATCATTTATGCCATGGGAACCGCTTTAGGCTATTTAGCCATCAAAGAAGCCCAAAAATACTACGATTCCCGCTGGGTAGTCGTTTCCTTCATGGGTGCTGGATTAATTGCGTCGACCATTTCCTTACTAACCGGCACCTTGGGAGGATTCTCGAATAGTTTCGTGACCGGGGTTTGGGTGCAGCCATCCATTGCGGAATGGATTTGGGCCCTTGTGATGGGATTACTTGCGCTGGGAGTTCAATACTTCACCACACAAGCTTTATTGAATGAAAAAGCGAGCATCGTGGGTGTAGTCGGAAACAGCGCCGTCATCTTCTCAATTATCATCGAAGTGGTATTAGGTCATGGTTTCCCGGATCTATTAACGCTATTAGGAATGGGGTTGATTGTGTGGGCGGGGTGGAAGATTAGTCGGTAGTAACTAGTCGACAGTCACTAGTCGATAGTCCAGGACTTGTAAATCAAAAAGAATAAAGCACAAAGAATAAAGAATAGAGGTGGTATCGCCTGCGTCGATAGAATCGTGAAAAGTTTTCCAAGAATGCATCCGCGAAGCGGATTCCATCATTATGCTTTATTCTTTGTGCTTTGTGCTTTCTATTTTATACAAAAAAAGGCCCTTAAAAGGGCCTTTTTTGTATAAAATTTAGCGATTAAACCGCTGCATTATTCATCACTTCCGTTTGCTTACGGATAGACTCTAAATGAACTAATTTAAATAGTTCTTCTACGAATTCTGGATATAAAGCTAAACCTTTCGCTTGGTTTGCACGGTCGTTGTGTAATTGCTTCCAACGATCTAATTGCAATACCGCTACGTTGTTATCACGCTTGTATTCACCTAATTTCTCAACAACTGACATACGAGCAGCTAAAACTTCTAATAGTTCGCGGTCGATGTTGTCAATTTTCTCACGAAGACCAGCTAATTCATCAGAGAAGTCTGCACCGTAACTTGCGTTACGAACTTCAAGATCACGTAACATTTCACCTAATTTCTCAGGAGTTACTTGTTGTGAAGCATCTGACCATGCAGCATCTGGATCACGGTGAGTCTCGATGATCATACCATCGTAGTTCAAATCCAAAATACGTTGAGATAATTCCATCAATAACGCACGCTTACCAGCCATGTGAGATGGGTCACCGATTAAAGGCATTTGAGGGAACAAACGCTTTAATTCAACTGCCATTGCCCACATCGGTGAGTTACGGTATTTCGTTTCTTGTGCGTTAGAGAAACCACGGTGGATGGCACCTAATTTCTTGATACCTGATCCTTGAAGACGCTCGAAAGCACCTACCCAAAGAGCTAGGTCTGGATTCACTGGGTTCTTAACTAATACAGGAACGTCTACTCCTTTCAAGGCATCCGCTAAATCTTGTACGTTAAATGGGTTAACCGTTGTACGAGCACCGATCCATAAAACATCAACACCGTATTTCAACGCTAATTCGATGTGCTCAGGAGTAGCTACTTCAATCGCTAATGGTAAACCTGTTTCTTTCTTTGCTTCAACTAACCATTTCAAGGCTGGTTCTCCCATCCCTTCAAAACTGCCAGGACGTGTACGAGGTTTCCAAACACCCGCTCTCATAATGTGAGCATAACCCTCCGCTTTAATACGGCGAGCGGTTTCTAATACTTGCTCTTCTGTCTCAGCTGAACATGGACCCGCAATGATTAAGGGCTTTCCGTTCGTCTGAATCCAGTCTTGCATCGGTACAATGTCTAAATTGGCATTCATAATATTCTGACGGTTAACGAGGACTTTCATCCCCTATTGATTTGTTTATTTATTTCTTAAGCAATCGACAATAATTCAATTATATTTGCATCAATTTTTCGCACAAATGACAAAAAAATCATCAACAATACCCTCGACAAGTTTATCTTTTGAGGATACTAAAATAGCCTTTGCGTCGAAAGACAATTTTCAGTTGAAGAAGTCCTATTGGATTTTCGCCACAATGAACCAAAATTGGCTTGTAAATTTAGGCACTTTTTTCATCAAATTGTTTCTTTTTTTGCATTTTCCCATTAAAAAAATCATTAAAAGTACCATTTTCGCCCAATTTTGTGGAGGTGAAACCATAGATGGCTGTGAATCAACGATTCAAGAACTCGAAAAAGCAAAAATTGGCACTATCTTAGATTACTCAGTAGAAGGGGAAGAAAGCGAAAAATCTTTCCAAAAAACCAAGGAAGAAATCCTAAAAACCATCCGTAAATCAGCAGAAAATCCAGCCATTCCCTTTGCGGTTTTTAAA
>JBMSJH010000259.1:0-2426 GCA_049418705.1 Aquirufa sp. | reverse complement strand
AGCTCTACGTGGCGATTGGTATATTAGGAGCCACGGTGATGCCCCATAATCTGTATTTACACTCCAGTATCGTCCAGACGCGTGCTATCAAAGACACGGAGGAAGACAAGGAAAAAGCCATTAAATATGCTACCTGGGATTCGACGATTTCCTTAGGCTTGGCCTTTTTTATCAATGCGGGGATTCTGATTCTAGCTGCCGCTGCCTTCCACGGAAACAATCTCCAACACGTGGCTGATATTCGAGATGCCTACCAATTATTGGATCCAGTATTAGGTAGTCAACTTGCCAGCATCCTATTTGCTGTGGCCCTATTAGCATCTGGCCAAAACGCCACCCTAACCGGAACCCTTGCCGGTCAAATCGTCATGGAGGGGTTCCTAGATTTACGTATTGCCCCTTGGCTAAGACGTTTGATTACGCGTTTGATTGCCATCATTCCGGCTTTTTTCATTACCTGGATCTACGGGGAATCAAAGATAGGGGAGTTGCTGGTTTTCTCACAAGTCGTCCTGTCGATGCAGTTGAGCTTCGCTGTGATTCCGCTGGTCTTATTTACGGGGGATAAACAGAAGATGGGTAAGTTCGCGAATTCGCCGCTTTTGCAGGGAATCGTTTGGGTGATAACCGCAATTATTCTGGGCTTGAATATGTACTTGTTGGCTCAGGTTTTAGGATTCCTTTAAACCAGGTGTCGTCACCTAGGTAGTCGATTGCTCGCCATTTTACCGCTAGTTTCGGTTCTGAAATGCCCTCTTGTAAGTTTTTAGGTGATCGTATTTTCCAAATCTCATCCACCAAACCCTCCGCAAACAATCTTTCCATCGTTTGAGCGCCGCCCTCGACTAAGATGGATTGAATACCCAGGTGTAGAATTTCTGAAGCCGATTTTAAAACCACCGTTTCTCCACCGTCTGTTAGCACTTTCGCATCGGCTGGAATTCTTCCCTGCGGATCTAGGACGATTCGGAGTGGATTTTTACCTGCCACTAATCGAGTGTTAAGTGTGGGATTATCGTTAATGATCGTTTGGACTCCTACTAAGATTCCCTGATGTTCTGCCCGCATTTGATGCACGCGAATGGCGGATAGTTCAGAAGAGATTTGGGTAGGCTTGCCACCCGCTAAAGCAATAAATCCATCAGCAGAACAGGCGTATTTGAAGGTAATGTAGGGTCGTTTCAGTCGGTGAAAGGTAAAGAAATGGCGATTGATCCATTCTCCTTTGTCTGCCAGTAATCCTACGTGACAGGTAATCCCAGCCGCTTCTAGTTTCGCGATACCTTTTCCAGCTACCAGTGGATTAGGGTCTAAGTTTGCGACATATACTTCTTTGATTCCTGATTCAATTAGTAAATCGGCACAAGGAGGGGTTTTGCCAAAATGCGAACATGGTTCTAAGGTCACAAAGGCTGTTGCGCCAGTAACTGATTCAGAGGCATTGCGGATGGCATGGACTTCGGCATGTGGCCCACCGTATTGTTGGTGGTAACCTTCGCCGATAAGACGGTCATTTTTAATTATTACACAACCTACTAAAGGATTAGGGGCAACGCGCCCTGAGCCTAACAAGGCTAGGTCGAAAGCGCGTTGCATCCAAATTTCTTTATTCGGCATGTACTGGTTTGCGGTTACTCGATAAATAACTGTAAATCGCAGGAATGATGTAAAGTGTCAAGGTAGTGGAGAATAGCATACCACCTACTACGGCGATACCCATCGAAACTCTACTTTGAGAACCCGAACCTAAGGCTAATGCGATAGGTAAAATACCTAAAATCGTACACAGTGAGGTCATAATGATCGGGCGGAAACGAGCTACTGCCGCTTCTTGAACCGCTTTGATTTTCTCTGATCCAGATTCCTTACGTTGGTTGGCAAATTCCACAATCAAGATACCGTTCTTCGTTACGAGACCGATGAGGACGATGATACCGATTTGGGAGAAGATATTCAGGGTTTGGCTGAAATCCCACAAAGTTAAAAGGGCACCTGCTACCGCTAAAGGAACCGTGAATAAGATGATAAACGGATCGACGAAGCTTTCGAATTGAGCGGAAAGGATCAAGTAGATCAATAAAATGGCTAGTGCGAAGGCGAAAAGTAGGGAAGAGCTAGACTCTTTGAATTCCTTACTTTGGCCATCATAAGCAGTCGAGAAGGATACATCGAAGGTTTCTTTCGCTAATTTGTCCATCTCGTTCAATGCTTCCCCTAAGGTAACTCCTTTCGCCATTTGTGCAGTGACCGTAGCCGCTACGTAGCGGTTGTAACGGAAGAGTTGTGGGGGAGTACTTTGCTCAGTGATCTTCACGAGGTTATCTAATTGGATTAGATCGCCGCGGTTGTTTTTCACATAAAGTGACTTCAAGTCAGATACGTCATTACGCATCGGACGATCGATTTGACCGATGATTTGGTATTGC
>JBMSJH010000258.1:0-2469 GCA_049418705.1 Aquirufa sp. | reverse complement strand
CCCTAGAAACCTTTTGTTCCTAGCGATTGGGAGTGCAAAGATGTAGGATTATTTTATTATTAACAAATCATGACCAAAACTTTTTTAAACATTTCACGTAAATGACTGAAAATCAAAGGAGGAATTTTTAAAATATTTTTAAACAAGTAGCATATCGTGAAATAATCCTACCTTTGCGGAGGAAATAGGCGGAGAGATTTTGGCCTAAACAAAGCCAGATAATTAAAAAAACATGAAAGACTACCATATCGTATACGAAGACAATCACCTCCTGATCGTGAATAAACGCGCAGGAATTCTCGTACAGGGGGATAGTACTGGAGATGTTACCTTAACCGATGTTCTAAAAGAGTATATCAAGGAAAAATACCAAAAACCGGGAGCTGTTTTCTTACACCCGGTGCACCGCTTAGATCGTCCGGTAAGTGGATTAGTGATTTTTGCACGTACTTCGAAGGCTTTAGAGCGAATGATGGAGATGTTTCGTAAGCGGGATATTCAGAAAACGTACTGGGCTGTGACGCGCAAGAAGCCTTATCCAGAAAAAGGCAAGTTAACTCACTGGCTTTTAAAGAATGAAGCCAAGAATACGACGACGGCATACGATTACCCAGAGGACAAAGCGTTGAAGGCGGAGTTGAATTATAAGATTTTGGGGAAAATCAACTTACACTACTTAGTAGAGGTAGAACCGATCACAGGGAGACCACATCAAATTCGTGTACAATTAGCTTCGTTGAATTGCCCGATTCGCGGGGATATCAAATACGGTTACGATAAACCAAACGTAGATGCCAGCATTAACTTGCACGCGCGTCGTTTGTATTTCATCCACCCGATCAAAAAGACCCCGATTATCTGTAAAGCATCTGTTCCAGAGAATCCGTTCTGGGAGGAGTTTTTAGAATTAGATAACGATGAGTTCAAGATGAAAAACTTGGACTACTTATACGAATAAAAAAAGGAGCTTACATAAGCTCCTCTAAAGTCGTATTTTCTAAAACGGACAAGTTCGCGTCTCGCCATTTTGTTAAAACCGTTCTGAGTTGACACGTCTCCTCGTCAGCACAATCATCGCATTTGCCATAGAAGTGCAAAGACACACATAAAGCTGGGGCAATGGGACCATCCACGATGCGGATGATTTTTGCAAAAGTCACTTCAGCAGGAGGAATGCGTAGATAATAGCCTCCGCCCTTTCCTTTTTGGGACTGCAAAATTCCGTGATTACGTAATTCTAATAAAATAGCTTCGAGGAATTTCTTCGGTATTTTCTCCGATTCCGCGATGTGCGAAATCAATAAGGGCCCTTTCTCATAGGATTGCGCCAATACTTTTAAAGCCTTTAAAGCATATTTTGCTTTTTTCGAAATCATAGTTCTGTTGATTGTGAATCAAAGCTAAACAAAATTTAGGAATACTCCATTAGCCCGCTCGATTAAGTACTAAATACTGCGCCAGCATTCAGGCACAAAAAAAAGAGGCTAACCTTTCGATTAGCCTCTTCATGTAATTCAAATGAATTAGAAACGGAAGTGAGAGAACGCTTTGTTCGCTTCTGCCATTCTGTGTGTATCATCTTTCTTCTTCACTGCTGCTCCCTCACCTTTCGATGCTGCAATGATTTCGTTCGCTAAGCGATCCATCATTGTTTTGTCACCACGCTTACGCGCGTAACCGATTAACCACTTCATTCCCAATGAAACTTTACGTTCAGCTCGTACTTCTGTTGGTACTTGGAAGTTTGCTCCACCTACGCGACGGCTCTTAACCTCCACGGATGGCATCACATTGTTTAATGCTTTTTTCCAAGTTTCTAAACCGTTTTCTTTTGTACGCTCCTCTACTTTATCTAACGCATCATAAAAGATGGTAAATGCTGTAGATTTCTTTCCATCGTACATTAAGTTGTTTACAAACTTAGTTACTAATACATCCTTAAATTTAGGATCTGGTAATACGTAGCGCTTTTTTGGTTTCGCCTTTCTCATGTTGTTAGTTCTTTAAAATCGACCCAACCTTCTGCTTTAACGAAGCATACTGGATCTTTCTGTTAATAAATTATTTCTTTTTACCTGTTGGAGCTGCTTGACCTGGTTTAGGACGTTTAGCACCATACTTCGAACGAGACTGTAAACGACCAGTAACACCGGCTGTATCTAAAGCTCCACGAATGATGTGATAACGTACACCTGGTAAGTCTTTCACACGACCACCACGGATCAATACGATCGAGTGCTCTTGTAAGTTGTGACCTTCACCTGGAATGTAGGCATTCACCTCTTTTTGGTTTGTTAAGCGAACACGAGCTACTTTACGCATCGCTGAGTTTGGTTTTTTAGGAGTAGTCGTGTATACACGAGTACAAACCCCTCTTCTTTGTGGACAAGAATCCAAAGCTGGTGACTTAGATTTCCAAGTCATTTGCTCACGTCCCTTGCGCACTAATTGCTGAATAGTTGGCATTTT
>JBMSJH010000257.1:0-2523 GCA_049418705.1 Aquirufa sp. | reverse complement strand
TTATGCTTTCTTCAAAAATTCCGTCCGTAAAACCATCATCGATTTATCCACTTTGCCTTCTACTTCGTCTGCATCGTCTGTTAGTCGAATGTTCTTTACCATGGTTCCACGCTTAATCACACTGGAAGAACCACGTACTTTTAAATCTTTGATTACGGTAACTGAATCGCCATCTTTCAAAACAGCACCATTGCTATCGCGAACGATTAATTCTTCATTCTCATCCATTGTATTCTTGTTTTTTGGTTAATTAATGAAAGGCTGAATTATTTTTTCCAACCCGTTTTATTGTTTCTAAATCCTAAAAGGCGCTGTGCTAAATCGGGACGTTTTAACTGCGTTAAGCGGTTACGAATCCAATCCTTGTATTCTGCTTTATACCAAAAGAAGTATTTGTTTTGATTTTGCTTCTCCTCCCTCGTTTTGGCCGTTTTTACGGGCTGTAAGGTGTAAGGATGAACGCCTGAATAATAAATTACCTCTGCTACCGTCATGGGCGTAGGGGTAAAATCTTGTACCTGCTCTAAGTGGAAGCCTAAATCCTTTGTCTCCGCGGCTAAGTTTGCCATATCCTCCTCTTCGCAACCTGGGTGAGAAGAGATGAAATACGGGATAAGGGGTTGTTTTAGACCAAATTTGGCAGAAATCTCGTCATATTTCTTCTTAAACGCATGGAAATACTTGAAAGATGGCTTTCGCATGATGCGTAAAGTCGCATCAGACGTATGTTCCGGAGCCACTTTCAAACGACCAGACACGTGTCTAGTGATCAATTGCTCCATGTATTCATCGTGATTTCCATCCTGATTGTTCTTATTGAAATCATCTACCAGAAGGTCATAACGAACTCCAGAGCCTACAAATGCCTTTTTAATGGCTGGATGGCTATCCACCTTGCGGTAAATATCCGTCAAAGGTTTGTGCGATGTATCCAAGTTATTGCAAATCACCGGGTGAATACAAGATGGGCTCACACAGCGCGCACAAATCTCCTCGTCCTTCCCTTTCATTCGGTACATATTCGCAGATGGGCCACCTAAATCAGAGATATAACCTTTGAAGTCAGGGGCTTTGGTGATCTGCTCGACTTCTTTCATGATTGATTTCTCACTCCGAGAGGCAATAAACTTACCTTGGTGAGCTGAAATCGTACAGAAGCTACATCCTCCAAAACACCCGCGGTGCATATTGACCGAGAATTTAATCATCTCGAAAGCGGGAATAGGTCCACGCTTACGGTATTTTGGATGTGGTAGACGAGTATAAGGCAAATCAAAAGATTTGTCCATCTCGACCTCTTCCATCGTCTTGAAGGGAGGATTAATGACTAAGACGTCCTCTCCTACTTTTTGGATGATGCGGTTGGCTTGCCACTTATTCGATTCAACTTCTACTATCTTAAAGTTAGCAGCGTATTTGATCTTGTCTTCTAAACAAACTTCATGGCTCGCTAATTCGACCGTTTCCCAGTCGCAGGCAGGTGCACTTTTTCCTAAGAAAGCGACTTGATTAATATGGGTCAACTCCCCTAATTTCTTTCCTTCTTTCACCCCACGCATGATTTCGCGCAAAGGCTGCTCCCCCATCCCATAAACGAGCATATCTGCACCAGAATCGACTAGAATAGAAGGAAATAATTTATCAGCCCAGTAATCGTAGTGTGTAACGCGGCGCAAAGAAGCCTCGATTCCGCCGATCAAAACCGGAACATCTGGGTATATTTCTTTTAAAATCTTCGTGTAAACGGTGGTCGCATAATCGGGTCTAAAACCGGCTTCACCACCTGGAGTGTAAGAATCATTCGAACGAAGGCGCTTATTCGCCGTGTAATGATTCACCATGGAATCCATACAACCGGCAGTCACTCCAAAGAAATATTTGGGCTTACCTAGTTTCTTGAAATCACGTAAATCGTCTTTCCAGTTTGGTTGTGCAACAATACCTACCTTCAATCCTTCGCTTTCCATGATTCGACCGATCACTGCCGTGCCAAATGCCGGGTGATCCACATAGGCATCACCTGAAATTAAAATCACGTCCAGTTCATCCCAGCCACGTTTTTCTACCTCTTTTTTCGTGAGGGGCAGCCAGTCAGTTATCGGTCTTTCTTCCATAAAACAAAATTAACGGAATTTAGGGGCTAAACCTATTGCACATCCTGCCAAAAATCAGGAATCAATTCACATTTTTTTAGTAAATTCGTTCAAAGAGAAGAATCAAACCTATTTTAAATTGACTACCGCCGAATTAATCTATCAATCCATTGCATCCCTTGTTAATCCAACCGAATTAGCCTGGATAGAGGAAAAAAGAAAAGCTGATGCAAAAGGCTTGGCTTTGGCCTTCGTAATGGTGCCGCGGAAGGTTTCTAAAACCCCCATTCAGAAAGATCTAGGATTATTGACTGGGTGGAATTGGCAAAACAGAACAGTCGATCAACTCGTTCGTGTTTATTTCTTAATTCAAATAGCAGATAAACAGGAGGGAAAGTCTCAGATCGAGACCTTATTCGATACGGCAGAG
>JBMSJH010000256.1:0-2535 GCA_049418705.1 Aquirufa sp. | reverse complement strand
CTGCCAAAATTATCTAATACAGGTGTTTTACTTTTCTCTCCTGGTTTTGCTCCAGCAGCACTTGCGCCTGAAGAACCCGCAGAACCTGATCCAGCGCTGTAAAGACGTGAATCATCGTCGTTATCATCCGTATCAGAGCTGGCTTTGGGATTTGCTCCTTGCCCATTTCCTGATTGGAATTCCACCATTTCTTTGATTAAATCGTAGTATACTTGGTATTTCTCCAAAATCTGTGTCGCCACATTATCCTCATCACGCAAGACTGCCATTAATAAATGATCTGTCTCAACCACATTGGTTTTGAAATACTTAGCCTCTAAATACGTCAAACGTAAAACCTTCTCAGCTTGCTTTGTTAACGGGATATTTAACATATTCTCCCGATCAAAGGAAGAACGGGTAGTGGAAGCGGTGGAATGTTCGATGCTTTGGCGTAATGAATCCAAAGAAACTCCTGAACGCAATAATAAATCAATACCAGGTCCTTGACCATCTCGAATCATCCCCAGCATCAAATGTTCAGTCCCGATGTAATCGTGACCTAAACGCAACGCCTCTTCTCTCGCTAGCGAGATAACTTCCTTCACTTTATTCGAAAATTTAGCCTCCATATCGTTCTAATTATATCTTCAATTTGGTGATTCAACCATTTGAACACCTAAATTGTTCCTTTTTACTTCAAAAAAGTCAAGGACTCTTTTCCGTGATTCATTAATAAATCAATAATAGACAGGTTTGGAACAAACTCCGACCCAAAACATTGCCTATAAGTTCTATTAACATAGATTGAACGTTCTGTCCAATCCCTTTTAGCATTAATCTCATTGAAATAACTTTTACCCTCAAATTCCCCAAAACCTTCCGTTTTAGTATACTCGAACGGAGTATCTAAAATTCGATAAACAAAAGTTAAAAGTTCAATATTTAAATCTACTAAAAAATTCCTTTTTCTTGCAAAAATCTGGCTTAAATAAGGCTCAAAATATTCGTAAAAGGGAGCATTACCATAAGCGGCTTGAATGGCACCTAGATGCTGTTTCATCCAGTTTTGGGAATAATCAATTTGAATATCCTTCGCTTTTATTTTCTGACCAGAGACATGCACTACCGGAACGGTTAAACGTTCCACTCCATTAGCCCCTAAAATTAGGCAGCGATTACGATAGGTTTGCTTAGGGAAATTCTCTTCGACCTCGAATACCAAGTCTGGATTCTGAAGTAGAAGCGACATGTATTCTAGGCTAGGTAAATAATGAAGCTCAATGTGCATTCCCAAAAATAAATCGGATATTTGTGATTCGAAAGAACAAAGATAATAAGAATGAAAGCGTCTCCCCTGTTTCTGTACAAACTAATTGGCAAATTACCTTTGTCCCTGTTATATGGCTTCGCTTCCTTTTGTGCTTTCCTCTTTTATTACTTCATTCCTTACCGTAAAAAAGTCATTCAAGGAAATCTGAGAAATTCATTTCCAAAGGCCTCAAATAAAGAAATTAACCAGCTGACTTATCAATTTTACGGATATCTGACAGACCAATTAGTCGAGTTTTTCAAAGGTGTTTCCATCTCTAAGGAGGATATGTTAGCCCGTTTTGAGATTAAAAATGAAGAAATAGTTACTGATTTTATTAACAAAGGGATTCCTGTCATCTTAGTTGCAGGACATCAAGGAAACTGGGAATGGGCCATCCATCGTTTAGCTTTAAGTAAGAATCCGCATGATGTGATTTACCAAAAACTTAATAATCCCACTTTTAACGAGTTTACGAAACAAGTAAGGTCCCGTTTTGGCCATGTGGTATTATTAGAAAAAAGAGAATCCGTTCTTTTAACAAGAGAAAGAAAAGATATCCCGCGTGTCATTTGTTTAGCTGCGGATCAAGCTCCCCAAAAGCCTGAATCAGCCTATTGGACTTCGTTTTTGCATCAAGATACGGCCTTCTTTACAGGTATGGAGCGCTTTGCTAGAGACTATCAATATCCAGTGGTTTTTGCAGAATTGATACGAACAAAAAGAGGTAAGTACACGATGACCTATGAATTATTAGCCAATGTACCTTTCGATGAACTTGCACCTGGTGAAATAATCGAGCGATTTGCTAGACGTTTAGAAAAATCCATTAATGCGTATCCAGAACAGTATTTGTGGTCACACAGACGTTGGAAGCATACTAAACCGGAGAAATTAAGCCTGAAGTGGTCTTAATTAAAATCAGAACAATCCCCTGCTCCTTCGCGGATTATCTCGAATTCGTCTTCCTTAATTTCGATGACACTCGATGGAGTATAACCACCCAATCCACCATCTAGGATTAAATCCACGGCATGACCGAGGCGATCAAAAATCAAACTAGGATCCGTATAATCTTCTAATTCCAAATCTTCTTGAGGCAAAGATGTCGTCAAAAGAGGTGCACCCAATAATTCAACAATAGAGAGGATTGGATGATAATCAGGTATACGAATACCCACTGTTTTCTTACCCTGAACTAAAATAGAAGGCACCTTACTGCTAGCTGGCAAGACAAAAGTATA
>JBMSJH010000255.1:0-2575 GCA_049418705.1 Aquirufa sp. | reverse complement strand
TTTATTCATGCAGGCGCGGCGAATGACATCAAAGTAAACTTGCAGTGGTTATCATCTGAAACGATGGATGCAAACGATATATCTGAAACCTTGGCGGGATTAGATGGTATTTTGGTGGCACCTGGTTTTGGTGAACGTGGAATTCAAGGCAAGATTAATGCGGTAAAATATGCGCGTGAAAATAAAATTCCATTCCTAGGTATTTGTTTAGGTATGCAATGTGCCGTTATTGAATATGCTCGCAACGTCATGGGATTAACAGAGGCTCACTCATTTGAAATGAATCCTGATAGCCCAGATCCGGTAATTAACTTAATGCTGGAGCAAAAAGACATCTCTGAAAAAGGAGGAACGATGCGTTTAGGCTCTTATCCATGTAAGATTGAAAAAGGGACTTTGGCCTATAAAATATATGGCAAAACATCCATTCAAGAGCGCCACAGACATCGCTATGAGTTTAATAATGACTATTTAGATCAGTTCCATAAAGCAGGCTTGATTACCTCAGGAATCAACCCAGATTCGAACCTAGTCGAGATTGTCGAAATTGAAAATCACCCATTCTTTGTGGGAGTTCAGTTTCACCCAGAATATAAGTCAACAGTAGAGAGTCCTTCTCCCCTGTTTGTACAATTCGTAAAAGCAGCTCATCAGCATGCTGTTCCATTCATTAAAAATTCTAAATAAGAAATCATGGATAGAAATTCCATCACGGGTATTGTTTTAATTATGGGTATGCTTTTAGGCTACCAATATTTCTTTGCCCCAAAAGAGGAAGCATCAGTAGCTCCTAAAGCCGTTGCCTCAAAAACAATTGCTCCCTCTAAAAAAGATACGGCTGTCATCGCAGTTCTAGATTCAACAGTTCAAAAAGAACAAGTATTTACGCTAGAAAACAAGGATATAGTAGTTAAGGTATCTTCTATCGGAGCTAAATTAGTTTCTGTTCAATTAAAGAATTACAAGAGCTACGCGAATTTCAAGGTAGGCAAAAACGACGGATTGTATTTGTATAATTCGAATACAGATGAATTTGCCATTGAATTACCCACCACATCAGGTAAGGTTAAATTAAATACAATCGCATTTGCTGGGGTTCAAACTGGAAACAAAATTGAATTCACCGGAACTACTCCAGGTGGACAAGTTGTCAAATCATCTTATAATTTAGCTGAATCAGGATTCCTGTTAGATTATCAATTAGATGCTAAATCGGTGGCTTTATCTGGTGGTGACTACTTCATTCATTGGAAAGAGCAAGTACATCAAACGGAAAAAGATATTACAGAAGAGCGTAAAGCAACCATTAATTATTTGCTAACAGAGGACGAAGAATTTGATTATTTGTCGGAAAATCCAAGTTCCGTAACTAACGAGAACTTAGATCAAAGCACGAAATGGATCAGCTTCAAGAAGAAATACTTCCTAAGTGGATTAATTCCTCAAGGATTTACGTTTAAAAAGGCTTCACTGACAGCCACTCCTAATTTAACCGATAGCCTAAACATTAAGACCTTAGATGCCCAAATCGTTGGATCAGCATCTGATCTTTCTGCTGGTAAATCTAACTTTCAATTTTACTTTGGACCTAATGATTATTCCATCGTTAATAAGGTAGAGGCGCCTAATTTTGGTAAAAACGTTAAGCTTAGCTATGACTTTTTATTGCCAATTACGAAATACATTTTCGTTCCTTTATTCGGTTTCTTAGAAAGCCTATTTACAAATTATGGTTTGTTGATTATTGTTTTAGTATTAATCATCAAAACCGCCTTATTACCTCTTACCTATAAATCTTACGTTTCTATGGCTAAGACACGAATCTTAGCTCCAGAAATCGCAGCGATCAAAGAAAAAATAGGAGACGATGCTGCGCGTGTACAACAAGAAACGATGAAGTTGTATGGTGAGGTGGGTGTCAATCCTTTAAGCGGATGTATTCCGGTGTTAGCAACGATGCCCGTTTTAATGGCTGTATTTATGTTGTTCCCTAACTTGATAAATCTTCGACAAGAGTCATTCTTGTGGGCAAATGATTTATCGACTTATGACTCATTTATAACCTTGCCGTTCAGCATACCTTTCTACGGAGCTCACGTGAGTTTATTTTGTTTATTAATGACCGTTTCGCAATTAGCGTATGGGTATTATAATAACCAAATCACACCAGATCAACCAGGTCAACCCATTAACATGAAAATGATGGCCTACGTAACGCCTGTTATCTTCATGTTCGTGATGAACTCCTTCCCTGCGGGTTTAAGTTTCTATTATTTCGTATCAAATTTGGTGACAATCGGTCAACAATTAGCCATTCGTAAATTCGTAAATGAAGATAAAATCAAAGCTTTATTAGACGAAAACAGAAAGAAAATTGCCGCTGCCGGTGGTCCTAAAAAATCGAAGTTCTCTCAATACCTTCAAACACAATTGAAGACGATGGAAGAGCAACAAAAAGAAGCAGCTAAGAATACTAAGAAGAAAAAATAAGATGAACACCTTAAGCACAGCCTATTTTGAGAAAGCGAAAGAGTTAATTCCGGGAGGAGTAAATTCACCGGTTCGCGCTTTTATG
>JBMSJH010000254.1:0-2576 GCA_049418705.1 Aquirufa sp. | reverse complement strand
GGCATTTTTATCGAATTCAAATAACAAAGAACAAAGCAAAAAGCACAATGATGGTTTCGCCATCGGCGAAGAATTTGTGAAATGATTAAAAAGAGTGAAATCGAATTTAGGATTATTTTAGTCTTGTAAGGCATAAAATATGACGTAGGCCATTTTAGACTTACAAGACTAAAATAACCCTGAAACGAGTAAACATCTCTTCCGAATACCACCCAATCGTCCTCGTCTTCTTTATCATGGGCTTGTGCTCCTTACTTTTATAAGCAAAAGCATCTAGGTTTTCTGACGAGTCCCAAAGACTCAAAGTAGCCTGTTCGATGAGGGGAAATTCGCCTACGCCTTTGGCAAATAATAAGCCTGCTCTGTTTTCTAAGTATTTACTGGCGTGAGAGACATAAAACCAGAAGATGGGCGATTTATACCAAACGATACTCGCACGAGTCATCACTAACAGCGGCCCCTTTCCTGGATCTTCCACAATAGAAAATGGATTTGATCCATTCCAAGTTCCGTGGCCTTTGATGGTAACGGCATCCCAGCCTTTAGTAGCGGATGAATGGGATGAAAGAGTCAACCAGCGCTCATTTGAGGCAAAAAAATGATCTGATGCGGCTTGATTATCGAAGACACCAAGAAAGGCATAGGAAGAAAAATCTGGCCAAATAGAGAATCCGTTGCCTGCTCCTACACCTAAATGTTTGGCAAAAGAAAGTCCTTCGGATTTCCAGCTTTGGACAAATGAGCGACCCATTTCAGCAAAGGCGAAACGCTTGTTTGCGAAGCCTTGGAAGGATAAAAATCGAATAGATATAATTTGTTCACTCATTTTGTCAAATTTAGTCGTTTATTTGAACAATTAAAGCGTTAGTCGGGTTTAAAAGACATGAATAAAAAGGGATTTTATTTTAAGGAGTTTGAGGAGAAAAGCATCTCCCCTTTTGATAAGCTTTTCGGGATTTTCAAGGAATTAATCACACATACGTCGGGGGATTTTGATGAGGCGATCGAATGGTTGCGCGAATTAGACAAGGAATACGAGCTGACGGATGAGAATTATACGATTGAGGATTTCATTGAAGATTTAAAAGCCAAAGGTTATATCCGCGAGGAGATAGATGAGAATGGAGGTTCTGGGATGGGTATTACGGCCAAAACAGAAAGGGCGATTCGCCAGACAGCTTTAGAGAATATCTTTGGAAACCTAAATAAAAGCGGTGCCGGGAATCACAAAACCAAGGCATCCGGACAAGGGGATGAATTGACGGGGGAATTTAGATCTTATCATTTTGGCGATAGTTTAGAAAAAATCTCTCTCACGGAGAGTTTGAAAAACGCTCAAATCAATCACGGAATAGGCGAATTCGAGTTAACGGAGGAGGATTTAGTGGTAGAAGATACCCAGTTCAAATCCCAGATGAGTACCGTGTTAATGATCGACATAAGCCACTCCATGATATTGTATGGAGAGGATCGGATTACGCCGGCGAAGAAGGTGGCGATGGCTTTGGCAGAACTCATCACAACTCGTTACCCAAAAGATACGATTGACATTCTGGTCTTCGGAAACGATGCCTGGAGCATTTCCATCAAAGATATTCCCTATTTGAAAGTGGGGCCATACCACACAAATACGGTGGCTGGACTACAATTAGCGATGGATATTCTGCGCAGAAAGCGAAATACCAACAAACAGATATTTATGATTACCGACGGAAAACCGAGCTGTGTTCGGGAAAAAGACGGATCCTATTATATGAACAGTAATGGGCTAGATCCTTATGTGACCGAAAAATGTTACACACAGGCGGCGCAGGCACGTAAATTACACATTCCCATCACCACCTTCATGATTGCTCGTGATTCCTATCTACAACAATTTGTGGATAAGTTTACAGAAGCAAATCAGGGAAAAGCCTTCTACACGGGTTTAAAGGGTTTAGGTGAAATGATTTTTCAAGATTACGAAACGAATAGAAAGAAAAGACTGAAATAAGATGATCAAGAATTTAGGTGAATTAAAGGCCTCAGGCTATACGAGTAAATCCATTAAAGACGAATTAAGAGATAATCTAATCGCCCATATGGAGGCGGGAACGACCGTTTTCGAGGGTGTTCATGGGTTTGAAAACTCCGTGATTCCTGAATTAGAGCGCGCGATCTTATCTCGCCATAATATCAACTTATTAGGTTTAAGAGGTCAGGCGAAAACTCGTTTGGCGCGTTTAATGGTCAACTTATTAGACGAATACATTCCATATGTGGCTGGATCGGAGATTAACGATGATCCTTTGGCCCCTATTTCTCGTTTCGCACAGGATTTAATCGCTGCTCAAGGAGATGCAACACCTATCGCCTGGTTGCACCGCTCTGATCGCTTTGCTGAGAAATTAGCCACTCCAGATGTAACAGTGGCCGATTTAATTGGAGATGTGGATCCGATCAAAGCTGCTAATTTGAAATTATCCTATGCAGATGACCGCGTGATTCACTTTGGAATGATTCCTCGGGCGAATCGTTGCATCTTCGTGATTAACGAAATTCCTGATTTACAGGCCCGTATTCAAGTGGCTCTATTC
>JBMSJH010000253.1:0-2599 GCA_049418705.1 Aquirufa sp. | reverse complement strand
AAGTTCAAAGAGAAAAAGCAGAATAAAATGAAGCACTGGGTCCACATCGGGTTCTCTGCCTTATTTTTCGTCGTAATTGGCTTGTTTCATATCTTCAATACATCCGAATTAATTGCTGCTGTATTTAATCTGGCTGGATATACCTATGGCCCTTTATTAGGCTTGTTCTCCTTCGGTTTATTCACCAAATATGCTATCCGAGATAAGTGGGTGCCTATCGTTTGCGTACTGTCACCGATTATCACGTTTGTTTTAGAATCTCAAGCTCAGGGCTTATTTGGCGGATTTGGGTTCGCTAAATTAATCTTAAACGGGGTGATTTGCTTTGTGATGTTGTGGATCATCCGAGATAAAAACTCAGAATCGGTACACATTGCGTAGGGCGTAATAATGTACGTTTTGGCCTGAACCACTTTCCTGCAAATAGCTACCAGCATCGCAATACCCTAGTTCCAGTTGAAAACTAAAGTGTTTAGTAGGGAAATATTGCGCATCTAGGGCATAAATATTGCAAATGGGTTCGGCTACACTAGATTGATTTTTACCTACTATAGGACGTGCAGGAGTCATATTGGGCGTAAATATGCCATCTTCGGTACTCTGCCGGCTAACAAAAGAGGCTCTCCCCGTTACTAACCAATGTTTCAAATCTTGGTATCGTAGGTAGGGACTAAAATTCCACGTATTGGTGATGTTTAAGGCAACGGTTTGACCAAAAGGCGGACGAGCAAACAAGGTATTAAAAGTATTCAACTGGCCATCTTTGTTTGATTTATCTCCAGGCACATAATTACCCGAAAATCCTACATATAAAGCCTTTTTAAGGGCCACATTGAAATCCCAAACACCCATAAAAGCATCTATGGCTAAATCTCTAAATTCACCTAATTGATGCGCCATTTCGATGTCATAATTCACCGGACCTATCCCTGAGAATGCCCTAAATCCGAGCGTATGTCTCTTTTCTAATCCTTTTTTAAATAAATACTCTCGCAAATCACTTTCGAAATAGAGGTAGTAGGGTTCCAAAAAATGCCGTTTCTGGTAACGGTAATTTCCATAAAAACCACCTAAAATTTCGTCGGTAGGCCCATCATCAAATACCCCCGGTTTTATCTTGATCGGATGAGAAACGAAGGCATCCCATTGCAGGTTTTTTCTTTGGTACTTTAGGTTAACCCCATAGTAGGGTGTTCGCGTATTTGGCCCCTCTCTAGTCGCGATAAAACGCTCTAAACCAAAGGAATACTCTTGTTTACCCACTCTTAATTTTAAGCTATTTGAAAGGGGGATATCCACCAAAAACTGATGCAGGGATAATAAATCTTGATCAAGTTGACCCGTTAATGGATTTGGGTTCCAAAAACGAGCCGTATTATTCAATTGTGCAAAAACTCTGATACGGTGAGGCAATTCAACATTCGCATGTAACATCACGCGATGCATCAACTGATAAGGGCTTATTGTCACAAAATCCGCTGGAACCTCACCGAAGTTGAAATGCGTGTAGGATTGATACTGTTCTCGCCATTCTCCACCAAAACTAATTCGTGAATGACCAACAAAAGGTATTTCTTTTAAATAATCGGTCTTTTCTTTCTTTAGGCTATCTGCCATCAATACCGAAAAATCATCATCGAACCGTAATCGAGCGATTTGCTGAGCAGAAAGTGTGAAAGAAAGAAGAAAAAGGAATAGAAAAACTCTCAAGTGAACAATAAATCTGTAGCACAAATGAAACCATTATTAAACAAAAAAACCACACGTCCTGTGTGGTTTTTTGCCTACCGAAGTAGTCCGTACGGGAATCGAACCCGTGTTTCATCCGTGAAAGGGACGTGTCCTAACCCCTAGACGAACGGACCATTATTTATTTTGGTGGCACAAAGGTAGGCTTTTCCCTTTTATATTCAAAACTACCAGCTAAAAAAAGACTAATTATTTTCTAATTTATTTTCGTTATTTTAGCCTAAACATTGAAGCAGAACCCCTTATGGCGAACGTACAACCCTATTCTAGACTAACAGATTTTGATATTGCCCTTTTCTTAAATGGCAAACATACAAGACTTTATGAGAAATTAGGGGCCTTCGAAATTGAACATGAGGGAGTCGTTGGAACGTTTTTTGCAGTTTGGGCTCCTAACGCTAAAACTGTCTTTGTAACCGGAAATTTTAATTTCTGGGATCATCATTCTCACACTTTATTCCCGCGTTGGGACTCCTCCGGCATTTGGGAAGGCTTCATTCCAGGTGTTAGAACAGGTGAAACCTATAAATATGGGATAGAAACGGCTAGCGGGGAATATTTGGAGAAATTAGACCCCATGGGCTTGTATTGCGAGGCCCCACCTAAGACAGCCAGTATTGTTTGGAATACCTATAAAGAGTGGAAAGATACGAAATGGCAAGAAATCAGAGGCGCTAAGAATGCCTTGAATGCACCTATGTCTATCTATGAGGTACATTTAGCCTCTTGGATGAAGACCTTGGAAAACGATTACCTAAGCTATGACGATTTAGCTGTAAAGCTGGTGAATTACGTGAAAGAGATGGGCTTCACGCACGTGGAATTTATGCCTATCATGGAATATCCTTAT
>JBMSJH010000252.1:0-2613 GCA_049418705.1 Aquirufa sp. | reverse complement strand
AATAAAATCAGGTGATAGATAATAAAAATAATCTCCTCCGCGAACTTATTTGAGCGTCTATCCGCATACAATTTCGAAAACGAGGAAACAAAATACCAAATCCCAATGGATAGCCCCGCGAAGGCCGGATTCCACTGATCGAGATGTCCTGTGTTCCAAAGCGCCACCAAATACGCCGCGAACACCACGAGGGCATCGTTCACATAGCGAATCAGCGCAAAACGATTGGACTTTTTGTTCATAGAAATCTTTATCCTTCAAATTTACAACATTGCGCCCATTCCTCCCTAAATTTGTACATGCTTAAACGGATCTTTTTTTTCTTTTTGACCATCCAAATCTACGCCCAGACGATTCCGGTGGGGATGAATGATTTTTCGGAAGAGCGTTTTCGCAACCAACAATTGATTTCTGGGGCTTATAAATCGTTTACTATACGGCCCATTTCGGATACCATCATTTCCCGGCTGCTGCCCGCCACTGTCCTGACTTCTTATAATTCGGATGTCCCGATGGGCTGGAATGACGGCGCGATGATCCCGGCGGCGGGGCTACAAACTTATTTAACGGCCGGTTTTTTTCTCAAGCACAAGGCCCTCAGTCTACAAGTAAAACCGGAATTTGTCTACGCTGAAAACCGGGACTTTGAGACCTTTTCCCTGCAAGGCGCTTACCGGGCACCGATGCTGGTTTTGTGGAATAGCACGGATATTCCGGAGCGTTTTGGGACGAGCTCTTATTCCCGTTTTCGTTTAGGCCAAAGTGCCCTCCGCCTCTCCTCCCGCTCCGTTTCAATAGGCATTTCCACCGAAAACCTCTGGTGGGGACCCGGTTTCAGGAACTCATTATTGATGTCAAACAATGCCCCAGGATTCCTGCATGGCACATTTAACAGCGTAAAACCGCTAAAAACCTTTCTAGGTTCTTTCGAATTTCAAATCATTGGCGGTCGCCTCGAAGGTTCTGGTGTTCAACCCGTTCCAGCAGACTATGTGGTGAACGGAGTCAATTATTTAGAACCTAAAATCGCGGATGCCCGCTACATTTCTGCCCTCACCTTTAATTACCAGCCGCGCTGGATTCCGGGCTTATTCCTCGGTTTCTCCCGCTCTTTTCATTTGTATATCTCGGATATGGGATCGGGTTTAACGGATGTCTTCCCCTTTGTTTTGCCTTTCGAGAAGAAGCGTGTTCCGCTAGAGGATGAAAAGCGACGCGATCAGCTCGCTTCCTTTTCTGCTCGCTGGGTATTTCCTGCTTCGCAGCTGGAAATTTATGGCGAAATCGGCTGGAATGATTACAAAAACAGTTTGATTGATTGGTATTTATCGCTGGAGCATTCGAGGGCCTATCTGTTTGGGATGCGCAAGGTTTTCTTGCAATCACCGGGTCGATACGTTCGGTTTGCCTTCGAGAATACCTCGATGGAAATGACCGCTGATCGGTTAGTGCGCAATAATGGCCCTTGGTACCGCCACGATTTTGTGCGTCATGGTTATACGCATGAAGGCCAGGTTTTAGGTGCTGGTATCGGTCCAGGTTCTAATCTCCAAACATTCGATGTCGCCTTCGTTCGCCCTTCCACCATCTCCAGTTTTACGATCGAGCGCTATGCCCATAACATGGACTATTATTACGATGCGTTTAAAGTGTATGACTCCAAATGGGTGGACGTTAATTTTGGCGGATATTACCAACACCGCGTCAAGAAAATGGCCTATTCCGCACGACTTAATTTCGCGCTCATTCGAAATTACCAATGGGTCGTCGACAAAGTCTTCTTAAATACCCAACTCCAATTATCAGCAACTAGATATTTTTAATCCTCAGGATACAATTTCGTTTATTTTTCGGTAGTTTTGATTTTCTAAATCATAGCCTACATGAAAAATATCTTTATCGTATTGTTAATCAGTGCTTTAAGTTCATTTGTGGCTCCTGCTACAAAGACTATAACGGTTAAAACTGACCCTGCTGGAGCAGAGGTTATATTAAACGGCTATTTCGTGGGGAAGACTCCCGTAGAAATTAAGATCGACGAGAAACAATACAATTTTCTTTCCATTTCGAAGTCTGGCTACAAACGTCAGCGTGTCGAATTGAAAGGAATCGATAAAGAAATCGAAGTGAAATTAGAGAAAGAGATCTCTAAATAGTATTCAGGGCTTGATCCAAGTCCGCCCATAAATCATCCACATGTTCTAGTCCGATCGAGAAACGCAATAAGTTTCCTGGTGTCGTGCTTTGCGGTCCTTCGATGGATCTGCGGTGTTCCACTAAAGATTCCACCCCGCCTAAACTCGTCGCCTGTTGAAACAGCTGCAATTTGCCAGCCATATCACGCGTTTCCGTTTCCCCCGCCTTCACTTGAAGTGCAATCATGCCACTGAAACCTTGTTTCATTTGTTCTTTCGCAAGATCGTATTGTGGATGGGACTCTAAACCCGGGTAATGTACTTTTTCTACTTTTAGATGCTTTTCTAAACGTTTGGCTAGTTCCAAAGCCGTCGCACTGTGCTCCCGCATTCTCAGCGGCAAAGTCTTCAAACCTCTCGCTAACAAATAACAATCCAGCGGATTAGGGGTCGCCCCCATCAATATCTGCACGCGTTC
>JBMSJH010000251.1:0-2638 GCA_049418705.1 Aquirufa sp. | reverse complement strand
TCATAGGTTAATAGGTTTCGAAACTCATTTTACGATTATATTCTGAAATAAATATCCTGTCGCCACATTTTTGCGACGAAATCCTCCTTTATTTTCTTTCAGGAATCTTTATTTCATTTTGGGGTTCAAAAGAATTGACCACGCTCACTTGATTTCCTTTTAAAGTAAAGGTCCAATGATGTGGACTTTCAAAATACAATAAGGTTATTTCTAGCGTCTCGGCATCGATCCAGCGATAAGATCCTGCATAATCAAAGGGTGCTTTCTTCGCTAAATCAACTCGAGCTGCTCTTAGCATGTAAGGCCCCACTAAATTTGACTTACCCGTTGCCCAAGTTCCTTGAGCCAATTGAAATTCGTGTTTTGTAGAATCTTTAGTCGTGATGGTCATTGTGCCTTTCGCTTCTACTGATAGTTGTCTAAAATCCAATGGATTAGTACCTAAATGATAGCTTTTCGTAGGCAATGCAGCTTTAAGACTTGAAACGGGCGCGTTAATTTGCCTGGTCGCATTAAAGGTAGCTAGCTTTTTTAAACCGCTTGGATTAGCTGGCAGGGCTTTCGCTTTAAATGCAGGTAATAAGTTCTTCCAAACTTGGTTCAAATCATCTGGTAAATCCTGAGATTCTGAGGTAATAATCAATACCGCATCTTGCTCAGGCATCATCAAAATGTATTGACCATACGCTCCATCCCCTCTAAATGCCCCATTTCTAGAGCGCCAAAACTGGTACCCATATCCTTGCAACCAATCAGCATATTGTCCATTGGCCTTTTTATCCGCACTTGCATCGGGTTCTTGATCGATGTGTTTGCTGGTCGCTTCCTCTACCCAGGCTGCTGGCAAGATTTGCTTTCCTTCAAATTTTCCCTTGTTTAGATACAATAAACCCAGTTTAGCCATATCCTCTGTTTTCACGCGTATGCCCCAGCCACCCACGTTGATACCTTTTTGGTCAGATTCCCAATCGATGCCTGAAATGTGTAAAGGATCTAATAAACGTGGTTTTAAGTAGTCCAAAGTCGTCATGCCGGTCACTTTTTGGACGATGGCTGATAGCACATAGGTGGCTAGCGTGTTGTAAAGGAACTTTGTTCCGGGTTGATGAACAATAGGGTAGTTCAAAAATCCCCGAACCCAATCAGGAGAAAAGACGATAACGCTGCGTAAAGGTTCTTTTTCGTGACCTACAGACATGGTTAATAAATCCTGAACTTTCAGATCTTTCAAGAAAGGTTTGTCCTGCAAGTCAGCATGCTCAGGGAAAAAGGCAATTACTTTATCCTGCACAGTGAGGCGCTTCTCCGCTACTGCAAAACCGATGGCGGTGGAGGTCCAGCTTTTGGAAACACTATACATACTGTGTTTCTTATCGGCGGCATAAGGCTTCCACCAGGCTTCTGAAATAACCTTTCCGTGGCGAATTAACATATAGGAATGCAGTTGATGTTTATCTGCGGAATAGCCTTCGATGAACTTGATGATGGCCTCAGATGAAACCCCCTCGGCCTCAGGCGTGCTGTGAGGAAGGGATTGAGCGAATATTTGGAAACTAACTAGGAACAATAGTCCCGTCAGGAATGCGTTATTTTTCATGTAATAGGTTTAATTTTGATAAAAATAAGAAAATATTCTTGGAAAAACCTGTTGCCAAAATTGCTGCCGTTTCTGTGTCCTTAGGGGCTCAATCCGTTGTTTCTGATATCTCATTTCAGATTTTGCCGGGGCAATTAACAGCCATTGTAGGGCCCATGGGTTCCGGGAAGACCTCTTTAGCTAAAGCTTTAGCTGGGCGTTTGTTTAGAACGGGTGATGTTTGGTTTGAGTCAAGAAATCCGGATAAAAGGGCTTATGTGATGCTGGTAGAACAGCAGCATCAATTTAAGAACCGAAGTAATCTTTCCGAGTTTTACTTGCAGCAGCGCTTTAATTCGTCGGATTGCGAGGATGCCTATACGGTCGAAGAGGAATTGAAGGACTTAGAAATCGAAGAATGGGTTTCCCTTTTTGAATTAGATGACCTCTTAAAAAGACCGATGATTCAGCTTTCGAATGGGGAGAATAAGCGTTTGCAGATCGTTAAATCACTTGCATACCAGCCGGATTGGTTGATTTTAGATAATCCCTATGTGGGTTTAGACGTAAAAGGACGCGAAATCCTGACCAAAGGATTGCTGTCTTTACAAGCAAAAGGAATCCATTTTATCCTCATTTCTTCGCCAGGGGATGTTCCGGATTATATCCACCAAATCATTGAATTGCCTGCTTCTCACGCTAAGGAGAGCAAACCTGAGCCATTATTGCGCACCTTAGACCCTTTCGATGTGGCTGTTAGAATGGAAAAGGTGCAGATTAATTATGGTGTAAAAACGATCTTAAAGGATTTTTCTTGGGAAGTCAAACGGGGAGAACGTTGGGCGATAAAGGGTCCGAATGGGGCTGGAAAGTCTACTTTGATTAGTTTGATTACGGCTGATAATCCGCAGGCCTATTCTCAGAACATTACCTTATTTGATCGAAAACGAGGATCGGGGGAAAGTATTTGGGACATCAAAAAGAAAATAGGAAATGTGAGCCCGGAATTACATTTGTATTTTAAGGAAGGGGGAACTTGTTTTTCCGTGGTGGCTTCAGGAT
>JBMSJH010000250.1:0-2660 GCA_049418705.1 Aquirufa sp. | reverse complement strand
CGAAATCCTGTTATTGGCTGGCGATTGCGATGTCATCGGTTTAGATGAGGTACAATTCTTCGATGAAAACATCGTAGAAGTGTGCGATGCCTTAGCGAATCAAGGTAAGCGAATCATCGTGGCGGGATTGGATATGGACTTTAAGGGAAATCCTTTTGGGCCTATGCCACGTTTAATGGCTATCGCTGAATTCGTCACGAAAGTACACGCCGTTTGTGTGAACTGTGGAGCAGCGGCTCATTATTCATATCGCAAGGTAGAACAACAACAAACCGTCTTATTAGGCGAAACAGAATCCTACGAGGCTAGATGCCGCTCATGCTTCCATGGCGAAAACTAAAGATCCCTCCTTCCGGAAATTAATTCAGAAACTAGTTGCTAGAAAACCGAAGAATCTAGACCAGCAATTTTTGCAGGCGCATGAGGAGGTATTTAAAAAAACCGATTGCTTAACCTGTGGGAATTGTTGCCGCACCACAAGTCCGATGTGGAATGACACCGATATTCAGCGGGTTTCTCATCTGTTTAGAATGAAAACCTCTGCCTTTTTAGACGAATATTTAGTACAAGATTCCGACGGAGACTGGGTCTACCCAAAAGCACCTTGCCCCTTCTTAGATCTTTCAGACAACAAGTGTGGTATTTATGACCACCGCCCCAAAGCCTGCCGCGAATACCCGCACACCGATCGCAAAAACATCATGGGAATTCTAGGCTTAACGCAGAAAAACGCGCTCATCTGCCCTGCAGTCACACAAATCCTGGAAAAAATCGAGCAAATTTATAATTGAGCCTGTTTTGATTTGAAATTCACGGCAAAAATCGTCAATTTCGTAATTCAATAAATCAAAATTATGGCAGCAGCAGAATACTTAGGAATCGATGTAGGTGGAACAGGTGTAAAAATGGGAATTGTCCATGCAGACACGGGTCAAATCAACAATTTTCAAAGTTATGACACTGCTACTTGGAGAGAATCCCATCACTTTTTAGAGCGTCTTGCGGATGCGATTGCCTTGCAATTGTACCAACACAAGAATGTGAAGAAAGTGGGTATTGGTCTTCCAGGCATCTTAACAAAAGACCGCCGTACCTTAATCGAGATCACGGCTATCCCAGAAATTGATGGCGCTCCTATGATTGAGATGCTTGAAAAGCGTTTCCCAGAGCACGCATTTTTCATGGAAAATGATGCCAACGCAGCTGCTTTAGGCGAATTTTACTTCTCACCGGAGAAGGCAACTATGCCAGAAGACTTTGTTTTCATTACTTTAGGAACAGGTGTAGGTGGAGCGGCCGTTATCGACCGTAAAATCTTCTTAGGTGGCGATGGTAACGCGATGGAACCAGGTCACGTACCTTCACGTGATGGAAAAGTTTTAGAGCGTAATGTCGGCAAAAAAGAGTTATTGCACATGGCAACTGCTATGCGTGCAGCCTATACAGGCAAAACATCTCTTCCAGCAGATGGCACCATTTCTACTACTGCCTTAGTGGTAGGTGCAGAAGAAGGAGATGAATTAGCACTTGCGATTTGGAACGAAGTAGGTACGATGTTAGGCGATATGTTAGTTTCGCTTATTCGCATCCTAGATATCAAGAATATCTTCATAGGTGGCGGATTATCAGCCTCTTACGACTTCATTTTACCAAGCATGGAGAAGCAATTAAATTACTGGTTAACACCGGCTTATTTAGAAAAATTAACCATTAAAAAAGCCTTATTAGGCAACGATGCGGGGCTTTTAGGCGCAGCATCGCTGTGTTTTTAGGACAAACAAGCCAGAACAAACCAATTAGAATTGAATTTGTTTGATAAATTCAACTTTAATTCTAATCTTTGCATCGTTTTTGAACCCCAAAATAATATTAAAATGTCAGATATTGCAGAAAAAGTAAAAAGCATCATCGTTGAAAAATTAGGTGTAGAAGCATCAGAAGTTACTCCTGAGGCATCTTTCACAAATGATTTGGGAGCTGACTCTCTAGACACGGTTGAGTTAATCATGGAATTTGAAAAAGAATTCTCTGTTTCTATCCCAGATGATCAAGCGGAGAATATCCAAACAGTAGGCCAAGCTATTACTTATTTGGAAGAGAACGCAAAGTAATCGAAGCAACCATAAAAATTATGTCAATTAGTTAACAGTAATCAGGTGGATTTTTCCATGGGATTTCTCAGACTGATTGACATTTTTTATTTAAAGTAGATTCATAAAAAATACGAATATGGAGTTAAAACGAGTAGTAGTCACGGGCTTAGGTGCCCTAACCCCCATCGGGAATACAGTTAGTGAATATTGGGATGGATTAAAGAACGGCGTGAGCGGTTGTGGTCCTATCACTAAATTCGATGCGGAAAAATTCAGAACTCGTTTTGCTTGCGAATTGAAGAACTTCAAGGTAGAAGATTTTATTAATGCCAAAGAAGCTCGCAAAATGGATCCATTCACACAATACGCTGTCGTAGCCGCTGATGAAGCGATTGCTGACGCGAATTTTGACATGGAAACATTAAATAAAAACAAAGTAGGCGTTATCTGGGGATCAGGTATCGGTGGTTTGAAGACTTTTGAAGACGAAATGATTTATTTCGGACAAGGAGACGGAACGCCTAAAATCAATCCCTTCTTTATCCCTAAGATGATTGCAGATTCATC
>JBMSJH010000249.1:0-2713 GCA_049418705.1 Aquirufa sp. | reverse complement strand
ATAATCAAGAATTTTCATCCTTAGCGGCAGCGCTAGGGTCGTATTTTAAACCGGAAAACCAATGTATAAATAATACACGAGCCGTCCTAAAATTAAACGGTACTAAGATAAGCGAAACCGTCGTAATAGGCACGACATAGCCCATCGCAGGAGGGTCATTTAAGAAATTAAAGACCAAAATCCCGCCCACTAACATAATCCCTACCGTGAAAGCATACGAAATGTACATTGCACCATAGAAAAAACCAGGTTCCACCTCGTACCGCACGTCACATGCTGGACAGTGTTCGTGCATTTCGGAGAAATTAAATACATTCCACCACTTAGATTTAAATAAACGACCTTCGTGGCATTGCGGACAACGGGCATTCACCATGGCCGCTAACTTACTTGGATTTGACATAGAATCGGGTAAAATATGCCCAAAGGTAAAGAAAATTAGACGATTAAACGTAACAAAGGTCACGTTACGAAGGCTTTTTGTATCTTTGTAAAAAACAAACTCACTCTTATGTATTCAGCATTCGTTACCATTCACTCGATCTTGTTTCTAGTCGTGTTAGCACTGGGGATTTTATCTATTTTCAAAGGCTTAACAGGCAAGACTTTTGGCGAATCAGATCGCAAAGTAGGCTTGTTCTACATGATTTCTTTGCACACCCAATTATTGATCGGTTTAGTTCTTTACTTAGCGCTTAGCCCGGTTACGACAGCGGCTTTCGCTGATTTTGGTGCTGCAATGAAGGATTCTGCGACTCGCTTAATCTTAGTGGAACACGTTTCAGTAAACATTATTGCGATCGTTTTAGCGACGATTGTGAATGCCAAAAACAAGAAAGCCATCACCGATGCCGCGAAGTTTAAAAACATGTGGTTATTGAATGGTTTAGGCCTTGTATTGATTTTAAGCCGTATTCCTTGGAGCCGTTTAGCGGCCTTATTTGCCTAACTAGTATTGAATGAATAAGTGTATTTTTTTAGATCGCGATGGCGTTCTAAATGTAGATAGAGTAGATTACGTGTACCATTTGGGCCATTTTGTGATTCCAGAAGGGGTCAAAGAAGGCTTACAGGCCTTAAAGGACGCGGGCTATTTGTTGATTATTATTACGAACCAAAGTGGTATCGCAAAAGGCGTTTACAAACGCGAAGACGTGTATTTAATTCACGATGCGATCCAAGAAGGGACCGGCGTAAAATTAGATGACATCTATTTTTGCCCTTACCACGAAAACTTTGATAGTCATTCGCTGACCCGCAAACCTGGATCATTAATGATCGAGAAAGCGGCAGCGAAATACGATATTGACATGGACGCCTCTTGGATGATCGGCGATCATGAACGAGATATTACTGCAGGAACACGCGCTGGCTTACGCACCATACGTTTAGCCCCAGCTGGAACTGAAACCAAAGCCACACATTTAGTGGACAATTTGTTAGCCGCATCAAAAATTATTGTCGCATGAAAAAAGTATATTTAAGTGACGCAGGTCCTAAAGTCTCCCCAGCCATTTACGGATTTTGGCGTTGGGAGAAAGAAGACAAGAAGATGGACGAAATTGTTCATTTCTGCTTAGACAAGGGCATAAACACCTTTGATCATTCAGATCGTTATGGTCAATATACGGCGGAGAAGAGCTTTGGCGAGCTTTTGGCAAAGAAATCTATCCAGCGTTCTGACATTGTTTTGTTCTCCAAATGTGGAGTAAACATTCCCTCCCCTGCGAGACCAGACATCCGTGTCGCTCATGTAAATACTTCTGCCGCCCACATCACGGCTTCCGTAGAGAACTCACTTCGCAATTTGCACACGGATTACCTTGACGTCTTTTTATTAGACCAATTGGATCCATTGTCAGATATCGAAACGACGGCTGTAGCGTTAGAAAAATTAAAGAGCTCCGGAAAAGTAAAAAACATCGGTGTTTCGAACTTCTCGGTTTACCAACACCAATTATTGGTTTCTTTCTTGAACATCCCAGTCGTATCGAACCACATCGACTTGAACTTGTTAAACACAAGCGCATTAGATAACGGTATCGTCGATTACATCAAGCAAAAATACATGCGCCCTTTAGCGGTTTCACCACTAGCTGGCGGTCGCATCGAACACGGAACAGACGAGCAAGCCTTGAAATTACGCAAGAAATTAAACGAAATGGCTGCGAAATACGATAGCAATATCGAATCAGTGGCTGTGGCTTGGTTGATCAAATTAGGTGCTTTGCCTTTAATCGGAACACTGGAAGAAAACCGCATCCAAAACATCGTGGACGCCTTCGATATCGAAATGGATCACCAGGATTGGTATGAGTTGTATAATACGAGTCGTCCTGCACCGGCGGTGCTGGACTAAAGAATAAAGCATAAAGCACAAATAATAAAGGTGGAATTTCAAACTCTTCCTATGCTCATAAAAAAAGGCTTCAGAATTGAAGCCTTTTTTTATACCTACTCTATGCTTTATGCTCTATTCTTTATGCTATAAAGATTATCTGCGTCCCGTTCTCCTCCCACGCTCCTTCCCCTTCGGAATTACTCTCCCTCCTCTCGGAGCCTCTCTCTTGCGAGAACGGTTGTTCGCGAATTTGCCAACGAGGCCAGAACGCATACCCACTAATTCGAGGTCGATGGTGCGTTTTGCTAAGTTCGTGTCGCGGACTTTCACTTGGACTTTATCTCCAAAAGTGAAGACACGTCCATTTGATTT
>JBMSJH010000248.1:0-2718 GCA_049418705.1 Aquirufa sp. | reverse complement strand
CGTACGGTTCGTAGGCCCAATCGACCCAGCCACGTACCGAGGTTTCGACGGATCCTTTGCTGTAAATTCATCCGCCACTTCACGCGCAATTTTAGCGGATTCGTAGTTTAATTCATAGACTAAATCCTCCATGTGGTAGTCCGCCATGGCAATAGACGTACCTGAGAAGGTATTGGTCTCTGCGATATCAGCACCAGCCGTAAAGTATTTCGCGTGAATTTCCTTGATCACATCGGGACGCGTGATCGATAATAAATCGTTGTTTCCTTTTACCTCGTGAGGGAAATTTTTAAATCGCTCGCCACGGTAATCGGCATCTGTTAAATTGTATTGTTGGATTAAAGAACCCATTGCGCCGTCAAGAACTAAAATCTTTTCGCGTAATACGTCTTTTATATTCGGTCTTTGCATCTGTATAGAAGATCTTTGGGCTGATGTTTATGCCAAAAATCTAGCAAATATACCGCTTTTCAGGCTAAATGAGGCCCATTTTTTGAATTTTTTCTAGATCTTCCGGGGAATCAATTCCTATTGTTTCAAATTGCGTTTCAATGGCCTTAATACGAATCCCATTTTGCACCCAACGCAATTGCTCCAGCGATTCGGCGAGCTCTAAACTGGTCGGCTTCAAAGCACTTAAACCCGGTAAAATATCAGCCCTATAGGCATATAAACCGATATGTTTGAAAAATGTATGTTGATTCAACCATTCAGAAGGCTCGACCCCTCTTAAAAAGGGAATCGTTTGGCGAGAAAAATAGAGCGCATTCCCTTCTTCATCGCAGACCACTTTGGGGGTATTGATGTTAAAAAGCGTTTCTGAGTCTGTTATTTTCTTAATTAAGGTCAAAATAGGAGCTCCGGAGCTGAAACCAGCCGCTACTTCTTCTAATTGTGCGGGCTCAATGAATGGCTCATCCCCCTGAATATTGACCACATAATCCACCGTTTCACCTAGTCTACTCAGTACTTCTGCGCAACGATCCGTTCCAGTCAGATGCTCCGATGACGTCATCATCACCTCAGCATTGAATCCCTGAGCTGCATCAAAAATACGCTGGTCATCTGTAGCAATTATAATTCGATCGAAGCCTTTAACAGCTTTCACGCGCTCATAGGTACGCTGAATCATCGGCTTTCCACCTAGATCAACTAAGGGCTTTCCTGGAAATCGAGTGGATGCGAAACGCGCCGGAATAATCGCAGCTACTTTTTTGCCGTGCAGCATATTTAATACGTTTTTTCGATAGAATTTTGCCAAATTTGCACATAATTTCCAAACTTTCGACCCTTTGCCCGCATTTTTCGAACATTCCTTTACTGAAGCTATCTGGAGTATCCGCTACTGGGGAACACCTGAAGAACCACGTTTATGGATTGAAACGAGAGGAAATGGGGAGGCATTTTGGCATTCTTGCGAACTACGTTCTAAAAAAGTGGAACCATTAGGTAAAGCTCCCGAAGATTATGCCCAATTAAACTTCCACTCTGGCGACGAAAAAGAGGCTATTTTTATCAAATTACAACAGTCAAAAAATCCGGGGATCGAATCGATTCAGACCTATTCTCTGCAGCCGGTAGCACTTTTGAAAGAAGAAAAACCGAGGCCTCTAATCACAGAAAGTCCTTTTCGCTTTCAAACTCCACAGCATTACGAAGAAAGCCAAGACTATTTCAAAGACTTCCAAACTTTTTTCAAGCAACAATTCAACGAAAATATTGCGAAGGGAATAGATTATTTTGAAGGTGAGGATAAGCTATTATTTTCTTATTATCTTTACGATAATGGCTGGAAAAATTACCTTCGGGTATGCAATTTAGCCTTCGAGACCTTAGTTCTAGAACTAATCGCAGAAGGAGATGCCATCGGTTACCATACCTTTACTTTACTTAATGACCAATTAATTTTTGTGAAGGACAAAATCAAACTTGTGATTTATGAAAAATTATAAATTAACTCTACTAATTGCCTTTTTATTAGGCTTAAATCTTGCAGCTAAGGCTACTACGCTAGATTCCCTAGGATTAAAAAAGGAAAACAATAAGACATTTTTGCTATTCAAAGTAGGACCTAAACAATCCCTGTTCTCCATTTTAAAGCGTTATAATTTATCCCTGACAGAATTCAAATCAGCTAACGCAGATATCGAAATTCCTGTTAAAACCGGAGAAATTCTTTATATCCCACTGCATTACTTAGAGGAAAGCAATCCTGCCCCTAAAGTAGTAGAGGAAAAAGTGGCTGAGGCCCCTAAAGAAGCTGAAATACACATCGTTGCACCTAAGCAGGGTTTACTTTCAGTGGCGAACATGCACAAAGTAACCATGGCGGAATTGCGCAAATGGAATAACTTGACATCTGATCGTTTACAAGAGGGTCAGCGTTTAATTGTTTCAGATCCTTCCGGCACAAAATCTACAATTGCAGTTGATAAAGCGAGTTTATTACCTGCAAAAACAACGGCAGCCGCTACAGCTCCTGCTGCTCCTGCTCCAGTTTCCGAAGCACCTGCCAAAGAAAAAGGACCAGAGGACATTAAAAAGAAAATCGAAACGGGAATAGCAGAACTAATCGATGTACCGGACAATTCAGGTAAATTCTTAGCACTTCATCGCACAGCCCCTATCGGAACATTGGTTTTAGTAAAAAACTTGACCAATAACCAAAGTATTTGGGTAAAAGTTATCGGACGTTAACCAGGTGGTGACAGCAAAGTA
>JBMSJH010000247.1:0-2823 GCA_049418705.1 Aquirufa sp. | reverse complement strand
CCACCCCAGGTCTAATTAATTTTCTTGACGCTTTTCCCTTGGCTTGAAGTCATGGCATTACTCATTTTAATTAATTATACATGAAAAAGTTATTTCTATTAGCAAGCATTGCGGCTGTATTTTCAGCCTGTTCCACTGAATCACTAGAGCCTATCGGCGCGACGGATAAAAACAATATTACCCTAGAATTTGAAAATCGCGTAGCGGCTCAGTCTTTGGTCCTAAACGATACGAAGTATACGAATACTTCTGGTGAGGATTTTACCATCACGACATTGAATTATTTTATCTCAAATGTGGCTTTTAAAAAGACGGATGGCACGGTAGTGAAGATGCCTGATCAGTATTTTTTAGTTCGTCAGGCGGATAAAACGTCTTTGATGCCGGTTATTAAAGACGTGCCTGCTGCTGATTATATAGAGATGACTTTCACGATCGGCGTAGATAGTGTGAAAAGTATATCTGCGGTAGATCAAAGAACTGGTGTTTTAGATATCGCCTCTTATGGAACGGATAACATGTATTGGTCTTGGAATTCGGGTTATATTTTCTTTAAAATGGAAGGAATTTCATCCGTTGCCCCTACAAATGCAGCTGGATTGAAAAAATACCAATATCACGTAGGAGGATTTGGGGGAAGAACGGCCGTGACGGCAAATAATTTGCGTACGGTGACCTTGAGTTTACCTGCTGTGGCTCCTGTTCGTAAAAGTAAGTCGCCTACAATTCATTTAATCGCGGATATTTCCAAAGTTTTCTCAGGTGTTTCCCCTCTTAAAATTGCGAATGGAGCTGTGGTCATGTCTCCAGCGGCTGCTGGCCCTATTGCGAATAATTATGCGAAAGTATTCACGGTAGATCATATCCATTAAGATGCGGAAACTACTCCTTTTGCCTTTTTTGATTTTGGCTTGTTCGGCGCCTGAAAAGGAGCCTGAGCCAGTTGCGCCTGTAGCGGAAGGGCTCTTTAATCCACCTGCTAATTTCCCAGCTCCCGCCTATGCCTTAGCTGGAAATCCAGTAACAGCGGATGGTTTTGAGTTAGGGAAGGCCTTGTTTAATGAACCTATGTTATCTCGGGATAATTCGATTGCCTGTGCAGAATGCCATAACCAAAGTTATGCTTTCACGCACCATGGCCACGATGTGAGTCACGGGGTAGACAATCGGGTGGGAACACGGAATGCGCCACCCATCCAAAATATGGCTTGGCAAAAGGAGTTTTTCTGGGATGGCGGTGTGGGCGATTTGGACTTATTTTCCGTCGCCCCCATCGAAAATCCGTTAGAAATGGATGAAAATTTAGGAAATGTTTTGACAAAACTTCGGTCGAGTTCTAAGTACCCCGCCTTGTTTAAAAAGGCCTACGGTTCTACAGAAATTACGTCTCAGAAATTTCTAAAAGCCTTATCCCAGTTTATGATTTCACTCATTTCAGCGAACTCCCGCTACGATAAATTTATCCGAAAAGAGGGGGGTATATTAACGGCAAACGAACAGGAGGGTTTAAACCTTTTTAAGCAGAAATGTAGTTCTTGTCATGCAGGGGATTTGTTTACAGACCAAAGCTACCGCAATAATGGGTTGTATATACAGGGCTCTAAAGACGAAGGGCGTTTTCGAATTACAGAGAATCCGAGTGATCGATATAAGTTCAAAGTGCCTAGTTTGCGCAATGTGGAAATGACAGCACCTTACATGCATGATGGCCGGTTCTATACCTTAGAGGAAGTGTTGCGTCATTATACTACTGGTGTTCAGCAAAGTCAAAATGTCGACCCTTTAGTTAAGAATGGGATTGCCTTGTCCGAGGATGAACAAGCGAAAATAGTGGCTTTCTTAAAAACATTGACTGATCGAGAATTTCTAACTAATCCGAAATTTGTGGGGAATTGATATGAAAAAAATAGTCTTATTGACCCTTTTCGCTTTCCCTTCCGTTGGTTGTGACCTTTGTGGTTGCGCAAATAGCAATTCCTTTTTAGGGCTGATGCCTGCCTCTAACCGGGGTTTTATAGGGGTTCGTTACCGACAACAATCTTTTGAATCTCACCTGAACAGCCCGGTTTTTAAAACGCGGGAATCGTTTCAAAGTACTGAAGTTTGGGGACGTTTTTATCCCATCAAAAAGGTGCAAGTGATGGCAATTTTACCTTATTCGACGCACACCCAAAATCAAATCGCGCAACAAAATACGGTACAAATAGCTGGGCTTTCAGATCCCACGTTATTTGTTCACTATAACCTCTTAAACACCTTATTTGATTCAACCATGCACGTGGTGAATCAATCTCTATTGGTGGGAATGGGAGTGAAGCCACCACTTGGAAAATTTCGCTATGAAGAAGCCAATCCATCTCAAGTGGCTAATGCTAATTTCCAATTAGGAACTGGTAGTACGGACGTATTGTGGAATGCACTCTATAATGTCCGCTATAATGAATGGGGTGTGAATGCAGATGCCCAATTTCGTTTACCAGGAAAAAATCCGGATTCCTACCGTTTTGGGGCCCGTTCTAGTTTAGCAAGCACCTTTTTCTATGCCTATGGTCGTGGGCATAAAGTAACGTTAATGCCCTATGTAAGTAGCACACTTGAATATGCGGCAAAGGACGTTCGGTCTGGACTTGTTCAAGAAAATACAGGTGGATCAGTTCACTGGCTTGGAATCGGTTTAGAAGCTTTTTCGAAGCGATTTGTGATGGGAGCAAATTATGCCAAACCAGCTACTCAACATCTTTCTGGAGGGGAGCTAAAAGCCATCGATAGATTTTCAATCCATTTCAGCTATTTGTTATAAGTCCCTTCTTATCTTTATAGCGA
>JBMSJH010000246.1:0-2839 GCA_049418705.1 Aquirufa sp. | reverse complement strand
CATGTGAAGGCCTAAAAGCTGAATCCTTGATGAATATATATTTAGTTTTACCTTTGCAAGCCCCAATCGAAATGATGGGCTGCTTTAACAAATAAAGAAATGAAAAGAACTTTTCAACCCTCTGTACGTAAGAGAAAAAACAAACACGGTTTCCGTGAGCGTATGTCTACGGCAAACGGTCGTCGCGTGTTGACAAACCGTCGTGCTAAAGGACGTCACAAGTTGACTGTTTCAGACGAAAAAAGAGGCAAATAAGCCATAGATCTTAGAAAAGAAGATTTCTGGTTTGCTATTGTTGTACACTTAGTATTCCTGCTTTGAAATTTACATTTTCTAAATCGGAGCGTCTAACGCATATTAAGATTATTGATTCCTTATTCGAGAAGGATAGTCGAATCGTTGAAGAACGATTTGTCTATCCTTTTCGTGTTTTATACATCCGGGAGAACACCTACGAGCCCGGACTCGAGCAACCACAGATTTTGATTTCGGTTCCCAAACGTCGTTTCAGCAAAGCCGTGGACCGAAATACGCTCAAGCGTCGCATCCGCGAGGCCTACCGCCTAAACAAACCTCATTTTCAAGTGGAGGGCAAGTTGAAACTTCCAGATGTGTTGGCTTTTGTCTATATTGGTTCCACCATCGAACCTTCTGACAAAATCCACAAGAAAATGGCCGCCATCCTTGATAAATTCACCCAGCCGAATGAAACAGCTAATTAAACTAAGCCTTTTCGTGGTTTTGGGTATAGGCTTGTGGGCTTTTAGCCGGGCGGACCAGTTGTTTGATCTTGCCAAAAACCTGGATATTTACGCCAGCGTCATCAAAGAATTAAATCAATTCTACGTAGACCCCATCGACCCGAACAAGGTAGTCAAAAACTCCATTGATGGCATGTTGGATCAGTTAGATCCCTACACGGTGTATTATCCGGAAGAGGATTTGGACGAATTCAACACCCTGACCACCGGCAAATACGAAGGCATCGGCATCCGTGCCTCGTGGGTGGATAAAGGCTATTACATTACCTACGTAGACGAAAACAGTCCCGCATTGCAGGCAGGACTACAAATAGGAGATCAATTACTCTCAATCAATGGGGTAAAAATCACAGAAGATTCAGATCCAGGCCAATTAATCAAAGGCCCGAAAGACAGTAAGTTAACCGCAGAAATTTTACGTGGGGAGGAGAAGCTCAGCTTGACGGTGCAGAGGTCCACTGTACAAATCAAAAACGTAGGCTATTCCGGCATCATTCGCCCAGGAATCGGCTATATCGAACTAGAAGAATTCAATCAATCCGCTACGAAAGAAATGAAAGCCGCCTTGCTTCAATTGAAGAAGGACGGGATGAAGCAATTGATTTTAGACTTACGAAACAATCCGGGAGGCTTATTAACCCAAGCGGTGGATATCTGCAACTTGTTTTTAGATAAGGAAACACCCATCGTGAGCACACGCGGAAAATTGAAAGAGTGGAACGCAACCTATAAAGCATTAAATCCGAGCTGGGATAATTCACTCCCAATAGTGGTTTTAATCAACCAAAACTCGGCTTCAGCTGCTGAAATTGTAGCAGGCGTTTTGCAGGATTATGATCGGGCGACGATTGTGGGGCAACGAAGTTTTGGAAAAGGCCTAGTGCAAGTGACCCGCGATTTACCGTACCGAGCGAAGATCAAAATCACGACTGCGAAATACTACATCCCGAGTGGACGTTGCATACAGGCCATCGACTATTCCGAAAATAAGGATACTGTTAAGCAAGAATTTAAAACTCGGAAAGGAAGAAAAGTAAATGCGGGTGGAGGAATCGAGCCCGATGTACTAGTAGGAAGACCGCAAGCGAATAGCCTAATTCAGCAGTTATTAAAAGAGCGGATTTTCTTCCAATATGCGCGTTTATATAAACTAAAGCAGACTAAAATTGCCCCTGCTGCTAATTTTCACTTAAACGATACGGAATACGAAGCGTTTGTTCAATGGGTGAAGGCGAGCAAGTTTCACTACGAAAGCCCTTTGGAAAAACAGATGCGCGATGTGTTGAAAGAGACTTCCAAAGATATTTTATATTCGAATTTAACGAAAGAGTTAGACCGGCTAAAACCAGAATGGGATTCTTCTGTCGCGCGTGAGTTGCAAGGAAATAAAAAGGTCATCGAAGGTCTTTTAGAACAAGAAATCGTACATCACTATTATTATAAAAAGGGGATCAACGAATGGTCGTTTGAACATGATCCTACCCTCTTGAAAAGCCTAGAATTAATTAAAAATTAACATGAGTCTGATCCTAAGTTTAGATACGTCGACCCAAAATTGTTCCGTTGCCTTACACAATAAAGGGCAATTGATCAGCCAGGAATTGGTTTCTGAAGAGGGCTCACACTCGAAGGCGCTCACGCTTTTGATTGAAAAGGTGATGAAGACCGCGGGTTTCGCGCTGGCTGATCTTTCTGCTGTTGCTGTTTCAAATGGCCCCGGTTCCTACACTGGTTTACGCATTGGTTTAGCGACCGCAAAGGGAATTTGTTTTGCATTAGATAAACCCTTGATTTGTTTACCAACTTTGCAAGTCTTGGCTGCTGCTGTTCAGGCGCCTACTGAAACGTTACTTTTACCGCTCTTAGACGCAAGAAGAATGGAAGTTTATGCGGCAGTGTACACCGCTGATCTACACGAAGTATCTTCTCAAGAAGCCCATATTTTAAGCCCGGAATCTTTTCAGGAATTCAGGCCTGTACTTGCATTCGGTAATGGATCCGCAAAATGGAAGGATACTTGTGCACATACCGCCATCACTTTTGTTGAAGAACCTTTATGTCCGGAGGCTCAATACATG
>JBMSJH010000245.1:0-2846 GCA_049418705.1 Aquirufa sp. | reverse complement strand
GATGCAAACGATATTTTGCATATTATTACAAGGATTTTGATAACAGTTAAGCAAAACATGAATTGAACACTAAATTGATTCCATTCATTTGCCATTTACCATTTACCATTTATCATTCTTTTGCCATTCACCATTTACCATTCAATATGAATTACCTAAAGCTCCACCGCAACGGCCCCATTTGGACACTAAAATTACACCGTCCAGAGGTATATAATGCCTTAAATGCGGGTTTAATTCACGAGATCAGAGAAGTGGCGGAAGCTGCCCAAATAGACGATGAAGTCCGTGTTTTAGTCATCACGGGCGAAGGGAAAGCCTTTTGTTCGGGTGCTGATTTGAAGTCAGGTGTAACAGACCCCAATCTAGGCAATGTGTTGAGATCAACATATAACCCCATGATTTCAGCTTTAAGAGGTTTAAATAAACCGGTTATAGGAGCGATTAATGGAGTTGCGGCGGGTGCTGGCTGCAGTTTGGCCTTAGCCTGTGACTATCTCATCGCGAAGGAGGACGCCTATTTTTCTGAATTATTTGTCCAAATTGGTTTAGCCATGGACGCTGGTTCCACCGCATTTCTAATGCAGTCTGTAGGTTATCACCGTGCATTTGATTTAGCGACAACAGGGCGTAAAGTAGGAGCGAAGGAGGCTAAAGAGATTGGTTTAGTGGCTGAGGTCGTATCAGATCAAGAATGGGAGGCCAAAGTACAGGAGACTGCCTTATCCTTTTCTAAGAAAGCCACTTTAGCCATCTCCCTAATGAAGCGTAGTTTGCAACGTGCTTATAATCAAGATTTAGCGGCGACATTAGCTTCCGAAGCAGAGGAGCAAACGATACTTGGTCACAGTGAAGACTTCGCGGAAGGGGTGACTGCTTTTATTCAGAAAAGGGCTCCTCATTTCAAAGGGAAATAATTTTTCTGAAAATTTTAGAAGATAGTTTTTCATTTTGCCAAAGAAATTCTACCTTTGCAATCCCGAAAGGGCAATGGTTGCGTAGCTCAACTGGATAGAGCATCTCACTACGGATGAGAAGGTTTGGGGTTCGAATCCCTACGCGACCACAGAAAGACTTGCAGATTCCTGCAGGTCTTTTTTATTTCAAGGCCTTTTGTAATACTTGAATATTCCCATCTATCGCCTTAGGATCATAGCTTAAACCTAAGATTTTGGCTACAAATGGGTAGACGTTCACGTTCTCGAATCCATCTAAAGTGAGTCCTGATTTGATGGCAGGCCCCCAAGCTTGGAAGCTCGCGCGCATTTCTGGAAGCAATGGGTCGAATCCATGTTTCCCTTTCGAGGTTTTACGGGTAGAGAGATTGAATACCTGTGGGAGTTTTGGGACTAAAAGTAAATCACCTAAGCGATTATATCGATCATCCGATTTACGGTAATGCCAATGTGCTGGAGTTTCATCAAGGCGAAACGTTGTAAAACGCGTATCTTTCTTCAATTCTTGGTAAGTTGAATCGATTTTAGAGGGATCTTTCGCATAAACATGCAACAAGGCATCTCCCCATGGTACCTGAAAGGCAGTTGTGTTTAATGGAGCGGGTTTGGCAATTGTATTCACATTATCCACCTCTTTCATTCCATGATCCGAGACGAAAACGAAGTTAATAGGAAGACCTAACGGTGCTACGGCCGCTTCTAAATCCGCTATGGCTTGGTCCACAAATTGGACAGAATGCTGAACGCGGGGATCCTCTGGCCCAAATTCGTGTGCGTCATGATCGACTTCCGGGAAGTAGAAGGTGATTAAATGAGGTCGCTTGTCTGCAGGTAGGGAAAGCCAATTCTTGACTTGGGCAATACGCGTTTTGATGTCAATAACTTCGTTGTAGACGTAGTAGTAAGAAGGATAGGTGTCCTGAATGTTCGCTTCGGAGGCCACCCAGTAGAAGCTGGCCGCCATCATCTGTTGTTTCTCGGCTAATACCCAAAGCGGTGTTCCGCCATACCATTTCCCTTCACCTACCATTTTCTTATTCGACATCCGGTATTCTTGGCCAGAATTCACGTCTAAATAGGTATTATCCACTAAACCATGGTGCGCGGGATATAATCCTGTGGCAATGGAATAGTGATTAGGGAAGGTGAGTGTAGGGTAGGAGGCTTGCATATAGCTGGCCTTTACACCGATTGATTCTTTTGATTGCAAGAATTTTGCTTCGTATTTATGGGAGAAATCAGAGCGAAATCCATCGGCAGAGATGAGGATAACATAGGGCTTTTCTTGTTGTTTTTGGGCATTGGTGCGTCCAGCGATGATGTGCTGAGTGGTGTCTTGTGCGTAAGCCTGAAGGCTAAAAAACAACAATAAAGCGATTAGTCTCATGATTTCTTTTTCCAAAATTTACCACCTCCAGATTTTCCGCCACCTGGCTTTCCACCTGACTTGCCTTTATAGCCACCGAAAGAGCTTTTCTGCCCTGCCGGATTATAAGCAGGCGTCTCGCCAAACTCCTCAGGTACAGCCGCTTTCGTTACTTCTTTTTCTAACAGATCTTCAATCGTCTTGAACTTGCGTTGCTCAGATTCTGTAATGAAGGTATAGGCCGTTCCTTTGGTTTGGGCACGGGCAGTACGACCGATGCGGTGAATATAGTCCTCGCCGTCGTTAGGGACATCGTAATTAATGACTAATTCGATTTCGTCGATATCAATACCGCGGCTTAGGATATCTGTGGCTACTAAAATCTTCGTCTTCTTATTTCTAAAGTCTTGCAATACCTGCTCGCGAACCTCTTGTTCTAAATCAGAGTGAATCTCCTCCACAGAGAATCTAGCGCGTTTTAAATCCGATGTAAGGGATTTGACATTCTGCTTTTTGGAACAAAA
>JBMSJH010000244.1:0-2870 GCA_049418705.1 Aquirufa sp. | reverse complement strand
AAAGCGCGTGTTTGAGGTGTTTGAAAAATACAAAACACCAGTCGATATGATTACGACTTCAGAAGTTTCTGTGAGTGTAACCATCGACCAAACGACGCATTTAGATGCGATCATGAGCGAATTACGCGAGTTTGCAGAACTTGAAGATCCAGATATGAATCAAGTGATTATCTGCATCGTAGGTAATTTCTGGGCGGACAAAGAAGGTATCGCGATCAAAGTTTTGGATGCCATTAAAAACATCCCGATTCGCATGATTTCGTATGGCGCCTCAGAGCACAATATCTCCTTATTAGTGGATGCTTCACACAAAAATGATGCATTAAATGCTTTAAACGAAGGACTTTTTCTAAAATAGCGCTATGTTAACTCTACCCTTTATTCGTGCGAATCAAGAAACCACGATCGCCGGTTTACAAAAGAAACATTTCGCCAATGCGGCTGAAATCGTTGCGAAATTGATCGCTCAAGACGATCAACGTAAAGCACTTTTACAGCAAGCCGAGTCTGCCTTAGAGAAATCAAATGCAGCCGCAAAAGAAATCGGGGCATTAATGCAATCCGGCCAAAAAGAATTAGCGGAAGGCAAGCGTGCAGAGACAGCTGCTTTAAAAGCGTCGATTAAAGAAATGGAAGAGGCTGCGAAAGCGGCAGAAAAGGAGTTAACGGATCTGTTAGTTACTTTACCTAACCTTCCACATAGCTCAGTTCCGCAAGGAAAAACAGCAGATGACAATGAAGTGGTGTTGACTTGGGGTTCAGTACCTGAGCTGCCTGCGGATGCACAACCTCACTGGGACTTGATCAAGAAATACGATATCATCGATTTCGACTTAGGAAATAAGATTACAGGTGCTGGCTTCCCCGTTTACAAGGGAAAAGGCGCGCGTTTACAAAGGGCTTTGATTAACTTCTTTTTAGATGAGGCCATCAAAGCAGGTTATTACGAGATTCAACCTCCAATTTTGATCAATGAAGACTCGGGTTTTGGGACAGGACAATTGCCGGATAAAGAAGGCCAAATGTATGTCACGAAAGAGGAGGGCTTATTCTTAATACCGACGGCGGAGGTGCCTATCACGAACTTATACCGGGATGTGATTGTAAACGAGAAAGAATTGCCGATCAAAAATGTGGGCCACACACCTTGTTTCCGTCGCGAAGCAGGTTCTTGGGGAGCTCACGTGCGTGGCTTGAACCGTTTACACCAATTTGACAAGATTGAAATCGTACAGATTCACAAGCCTGAGAATTCCTATGCGGCTTTAGAAGAAATGTCGCTACACGTACAAGGATTACTGCAGAAATTAGGATTGCATTACCGTGTCCTTCGATTATGTGGCGGAGATATGGGTTTTGCTTCAGCGTTGACTTATGATATGGAAGCGTGGTCTGGAGCTCAAAACCGTTGGTTAGAGGTGAGTTCTGTTTCTAATTTCGAAACTTTCCAAGCGAACCGCTTGAAGTTAAGAACGAAAGTGGAGGGAAAATCAATCCTTTGCCATACCTTGAATGGATCGGCTTTAGCACTTCCACGTATCGTGGCATCTATTTTAGAGAATAACCAGGGACCGGATGGAATTAAGATTCCAGAGGTATTAGTCCCTTATACCGGCTTTACTCACATTAACTAAAGCCCTTCTACACTCAATCGGAAACCCTCGCCGTGCAGATTCAACAACTGGACGCGAGGGTCTTCTTTTAGCATCTTGCGTAACTTCGTCATGTACACATCCATACTTCGCGCATTGAAGTAGGTATCATCACCCCAGATCAATTTCAAAGCATAGGATCTGCTGACCGGACGACCTAAGTTCTCGCAAAGCAGTTTCATCAATTCATTCTCTTTCGGGGTGAACTTTAATTCCGTATCTCCAATGCTTAGACGCATTTTACCTGGGATATAGGTATAATTTCCAAGGACAATTTCATCCGCTAAACTAGGCACCGATTTATCCGAATGGCTTCTGCGTAGAATGGCTTCCATGCGAGCTACGAGCACTTCCATCGAAAAAGGCTTGGTCAAATAATCGTCTGCGCCTACTTTAAATCCTTGAAGTGTATCTTCCTCCATCGACTTCGCCGTAAGGAAAATGATGGGTACTTGCTGGTGATTTGCACGAATGTCTTTGGCAAGAGAAAAACCATCCTTCTTCGGCATCATCACATCTAATAAACACAAATCGAACGAGCCTTTGACGAATAAGTCCAAAGCTTCATCCCCGTTTTGCGCCCAGGAAACGTGGTATCCCTTCTTCTTCAAGAACTCCGTTAACAATAAACCCAAATTAGGGTCATCCTCAGCGACTAAAATTTCAGGCGTTTTCGACATAAGGCAAATAGATTTCAAATGTACTTCCTTCTCCTAATTTACTTTTCACGTGGACCTTGCCGCCATGGGCCTCCACGATTTTCTTCACATAGCTTAATCCGAGACCGAAGCCCTTCACATTGTGCACGTTCCCTGTCGGAACACGGTAAAAGGCATCAAAGATGTTGCTCAGCGCTTCTTTCGGCATGCCCATTCCGTGGTCTTTCACTTGGATGGAAATTCCTTGATCGTGGGTGCGTGCCAGGATATCAACTTGCGGATTCGATGGACTATATTTTACCGCGTTGTCAATCAAATTATTCAACACATTCGAAATATGTACTTCATCTAGTTCGACCGTAGAAGGCAGATTCCCTATGTTTAATTTAAGAGAACCATTCACCGACTCAATCAGTGGTCCATTAATTTCTGCCACCTGATGCACCAGCGCACTAATATCCACTTTTTTGCGCTTCAACGTGATCTCTTCTTTTTCCATTTGGGCAGTCTGCAGCACTCGCTCCACCTGCTGACCTAAGCGGGTATTTTCATCTTTAAT
>JBMSJH010000243.1:0-2898 GCA_049418705.1 Aquirufa sp. | reverse complement strand
TGGTGGAAGCTTTCTGGGATCTTTGCGGGTGGAATGTTGGGTATCTTTTTACTTGGTTTACTAGCAAAAAAAGTAACGAATTTTGAGGCTAAAATAGCCGCCTTTTTAGGTCTGGTTTTAATCGCTTTTATGTCCTTCAAAGATTCCTTGCCAGCCTATTTACAAATTCCTCTTGAGGGAAAAATGACGGTAGTCTTAGGAACATTAAGCATCGTGGGAATCGGTTATTTTTTATCTAAAATTCGATCACGATGAAAGCATTGCCGCGTGGTTTTATTCCTGTCATGCTCACTCCGTTTCATACCGATATAACGGTCGATTATGCGACTTTACGGCTGCTTTGTGATTACTACATTGATAACGGTGCCGTAGGTCTTTTTGCAAATTGCTTGTCTAGCGAGATGTACGAATTGACTGATCAGGAAAGGCTCGAGGTGATTCGTACGGTAGTAGATCAAACGGCGGGTCGCGTGCCCGTGGTAGCAACGGGGACTTTTGGTGGAGATATCGATGAGATGGCCGCATTTTCGAACCAAGTGTATGCCGTAGGCGTAGACGCTATCATTATTTTAAATAACCAGTTTGTATCTGTGGAAGAATCTGATGAGGTGTTCTTATCACGGATGAAAATGTGGATGGAGTTGACCCCTGGGGTTCCTTTTGGCATCTATGAATGCCCGGTTCCCTATAAACGACTGGTGAGTTTACCCGTTCTGCAAGAACTTTTATCATCCGGCCGCCTTTGTTATCACAAGGATACCTCCTTGCAAATTGATCAAGTAAAATCAAAAATTAAAGAAGGTTCTGGTTCGCGGTTCGGACTATATGATGCCTATATGGTACATGCCAAAGCTTCTCTAGAAGCCGGAGCGATGGGTCTTTCCTGTATTCAGGGCAATTTCTTCCCTAGGTTATTGGCTGATTTTTGCTTGCGCCCTTCCGTCGATTTTCAAGCATTTTTAACGGATAATATGGAACTGATGCACTCGGCTTATCCGACGAGCGCAAAGTATGTTTTGCAAAAACAGGGCTTCCCTATTTCACTAACTACTCGCAGAAAAGTAGATCCTCTGACGGAGGAATTACGAGAGAAATTAGATCAATTAATTACATCAGCTTCTCGGTATCAATCTCCATAAAATCTTCCACCAGCGGAATAAAGAAGTCTTTCACGAAGGCATCGTGCTGAGGATGAATCGAATAGGCCTGATAAATTTCGGTCGAAGCGAACTCCATGGAGAAGCCGTATTTGAACTTGTTTTTGGTACTAGTTTGGCGAGAAACTTCCATCTTTTCTACTCCACTTATTTCTTCCAAAGCCTTTAGTGCAATGAAGAATTCGTGTTTCTGCGATTCTGAAACCGTGGGTTTAAAATTAAAAATGCCTGCGTGTCTGATGCTCATTTGTATAGGTTTAGGTGGCTAAAATACAGAATTCAGGGTATATTTTAGCAAAAAGCACCTTTATCTAGTAAATTGAGGCAAAATCTAAACCTATGAAAAAAATTATCCTCCTAATTCTTATGAGCATTTCCATATCCCAGGCCCAAACCGCGCCAGCACTTGAGTTTTTCTGCGACTTAAAAGTGAAGCTTGATCCAGCACTCATTGTGGGTGAAACTCCACACGGAACGCGCCGTATTATTCCCATCATTGGCGGAACTGTAGAGGGTCCTAAAATAAAGGGAGAAGTGTTAAATGGAGGAGCTGATTGGCAAGTATTGCGTACCGATGGTGTGACCGAATTAGAGGCACACTACCAATTTAGAACGGATGACGGGACCTTGATTTATGTAAAAAATACGGGAATTCGTGCAGCTACACCCGAGATTGCAGCGAGATTAGCGAAGGGCGAAAAAGTAAATGCGAACGAATATTATTTCCGCGCAACGCCTAAATTCGAGGCCCCTAAAGGTAAATACGATTGGGTAAATAATAGCCTATTTGTGTGCACAGGAGAACGCTTACCGGATTACGTGTTAATTCGTGTTTGGAAAGTCATGTAATTCTTATGAGAGCGATACAAGTCCTGATTATTCTGATCTGTTTTCTGTGCAACATGCTGGATGGCATGGATGTACTCATTATTTCCTATACCGCTCCGGCGATTGCAAAAGCCTGGAGTATTTCCCCGGCGAACTTGGGAATTGTTTTTAGTTCTGGCTTGGTCGGAATGACGGTGGGAGCGATCTTTTTAGCACCATTTGCGGATCGTTTTGGGCGTAAGCCTTTGATGATTTTAGCCGCGCTGATTATGGGGTCTTGTATTTATTTGACCTCTTTTGCGACCGACATTACTGTGTTAATGATCTACCGATTTATTAGTGGACTTGGTATCGGAACGATGATGGCAAGTACGGCGGCGATTACCGCGGAATATGCGCCTGTTTCTACACGGGATTTTTGGGTGAGTACGGTGGTGGCGGGCTATCCGGTGGGTGCGGTTTTAACGGGAATTTCATCGGCTAAAATTATCGCAGAAAGTGGTTGGGAGCATCTGTTTCAACTAGCTGGAATTGCGACGTTTTTAGTCGTTCCCATCTTATTATTTTTATTGAAAGAGTCGGATGAATTTAAGGCCAAAGCAAAGCCAGAAGACGCCAAGCTCAGTGCCCTATTTACGGCTGAATATAAGTGGAGCACATGGCAACTTTGGGCTGCTTTGTTTTTGTCATTTACCACGCTTTATTTTTTGATGAACTGGATTCCGAAATTAGCCACTAATGCAGGTCTATCGATGGAATTAGCCATTTATTCAGGGACGATTTTTAATTTAGGTGCTATTGTAGGCATTCCGGTACAAGGTTATTTTTCGAGTCGTTTTGGGTTTAAAAAATCAATCGGGACTTTTCTATTGATTACCGCCGTTTTGCTGGGAATTTTTGGTGTATTTTATGG
>JBMSJH010000242.1:0-2903 GCA_049418705.1 Aquirufa sp. | reverse complement strand
GCTCATATTACCTTTTTATCCACAATTCTGTTTAAATTTACGCAATTTACTGGCCTAAACAATCCCCATGCCTTACTCCATCTCTTCTATTCAAGCTCCCATCGATGATTCGATGAAAGCATTCGAAGGGAAGTTTAAATCGTTCATGAAGACAAAAGTGATGTTGCTAGACACCATCATGCATTATATTGTCCAAAGGAAGGGAAAACAGATGCGTCCCATGTTCGTTTTTTTAACGGCGGGATGTATGGGTGAAATATCAGAGAAAACCTTCAGAGGCGCTGCCTTAATTGAATTATTACACACCGCAACGCTCGTTCACGATGACGTCGTAGACGATTCGAATTACCGAAGGGGATTCTTTTCCATCAACGCCATTTGGAAGAATAAAATCGCCGTATTAGTGGGGGATTATTTATTATCCAAAGGACTATTACTTTCTGTCGAGCACGAAGATTTCGATCTATTAAAATCGGTTTCTACTGCGGTGCGCGAAATGTCAGAGGGCGAATTATTGCAAATTGAGAAAGCGAGAAAACTAGACATCACGGAAGAGGTCTATTTCGATATCATTACCAAGAAAACAGCGACCTTAATTGCAGCCTGCTGCGCAGTCGGATTTCAATCAGCTGGAGCAGATGCGGAAATGGTCGAGAAAGCTCGTTTGTTTGGGGAGAAAGTAGGTATCGCCTTTCAGATAAAGGATGACTTGTTTGATTACGGAGATGCGGAAATCGGGAAACCTTTGGGAATCGACATCAAAGAGAAAAAGATGACGCTTCCGCTGATCTATGCCCTGCAAAACACGGATAACTCTACGAAGAAGCGTATCATACAAATCATCAAAAAAGAGTCTGAAGATTCGAATAAAGTACGCGAGGTCATCGACTTTGTTAAATCAACAGGAGGCTTAGCCTACGCTCATCAAAAGATGAACGAAATCGCGGAAGAAGCGAGAGCTATCTTAGCCACCTTCCCCGCATCCGAGTACCGCAACTCGCTGGGTGACCTAATTAGTTACACCATCGAACGTAGCAAATAAAAAAAGGGAACCATTTCTGATTCCCTTCCTTCCTGTATACTGACGTAGATTAACGTGGACCACCGAAGCCACCGCCTCCGCCACCCATACGCATGCCTGGCATACCCATTGGTTGTACTGGAGCTGGAGCTGCATCGCCACCTTCGCCTTTCGTATCATCATTATTCACTGATTTCTTCTTCTTCGTAGGACCGAATGACATCTTACCAATACGGTAAGAGAAGTTGATCTTAAAGTTCATATTTCTCAAGGTATTCTCACTCACCTGATTAATCGTCGCTGTCTTCGTCTCGTTGCGAATGATGAAACCATCCGGCGTTAAGAAGTTTTCTGCACCGAAACCAATGCTTCCTTTCTTATTCTTGAAGTCTTTCTTAAAGCTCAAGCTATAGATACCGAAACCGCCTTGAGAACCTTGCAATTGAATTTGATTCACCCGGTAGAAAGAGAATACTTGCGCTCCCCAACCGTTACCGATGTTGTAATTACCGAACACACGGAAGTTCGTTTGAAGACCTTCATTTCTTGCATTTAAAAGTGGATCCGCTACATTGTTTGCTAATACTAGGTAAGACAAGTCACCGCCACCACCGATCATCAATTTATTCGATAGATTCACGTTCAAGTTAATGTTCATCCCATAAGCATCCTCGTTACCGATATTGCGAGATGTTGTCTTCACCGTATCACCGAATACTTCTCTGATTTGATTAATCGCACCCGTCGTATTTCTCATGAAGAACGAAGTCGAGATATAGGTCTGTTTGATAAACTTACTGTAAGACACCTCGTAATTATTCGTATATTCTGGCGCTAAATTAGGATTACCCGTCGAGATATTTAAAGGGTTAGTCGCGTTCACGTTGGGATTCAAGTTCTGAATACCTGGACGTTGAATACGGCGGTTATAGCTAAATCTCCAGGTACCTGACTTGAATGTCTTCGACATGTTAAAGCTAGGGACAAGTACACCGTAAGCTGGAATTACTGTATTTTGACCCTCTTTTTTCGAGAAGCTTGCCGAGATGTCGGTATATTCATAACGAGCACCCGTCTTAATACTCCACTTATTTTTTGTTGTTACCGTGTAAGAACCGTAAGAACTAAGAATATTTTGATTATAATCAAATACGTTAGAAGGCAAAATAGCCGAATTGACTTGGGTGTATACCCCATTACTACCTGCCGTATAGGAAGTATAATCAGAGGTCACATTACGCACAATACCTTTAGATCCAAACTCCAACATTTGATTTTTAGCTATCGGCGTCTGGTAATCTAATTGGAAGGTAGCCTCCTCATTATACGAACCATTCTCATTCTTAATGGAACTCAAAATCTCCGACATCGTCGACTTGGGATTCAAGATCAAATTATAAAAATCATTTGAGCGGTTATTGCGACTGTACATCGATAAGATAGAGAATTCCTTTTGTGGTTTCTCAAATGTATGGGTATAATCCACGTTAATGTCCACGTTTGCAGACTCGTCTAACGAATTTGTATTACGTAGGGAAGTAAGTACCCCGTTTCTAATTTGTTGCAAACCATCTTGCCAGTTATTTCAGTTTCGTAAACCAAAACGTGTACTAGCCGTAATCGAATTGTATTTATTGATGTCCCAATCAAAACCTAATTGGTAGTTTCCAAACAAACCTTCTCTTCTCGATTCAGCTGTCTGCACGTTACGCGTCTCCACGCCCAAGTTCTGCGTTAATTGCGTGCTTTCGAATTTACCATTCACGTTGTATTCAGAACGGCCAAAACCACCCAATGACAATCCCCAGTTCTTATTTCTGAAATTTCCATTTAAAGACAAATTAGACCCTCTCACACCGGCTGATGAATCAAAAGATAAAGT
>JBMSJH010000241.1:0-2924 GCA_049418705.1 Aquirufa sp. | reverse complement strand
ACTCACCACACGGGGTAAGCCCAAAATCGGATACGGAGGATCGTCTGGGTGAATCGATAAATTAACCCCGGCCTCCTCAGCCGCTGGCGTGATTTCGCGAATGAAATCATATAAGTTTTCACGCAACTCCTTCTCCCCTACGTTTGCATAGGTGTCCAAAGCCTCTTGGAAAGACTTCAATGTAAAGCTTTCTTCCGAACCTGGAAGGCCGGCGATGATATTACGAATTAATTTATCTTGTTGCGCTTGGGTAGCAGATGCTAGCCATTTCTCAGCTCTAGCGATTTGCTCCGCTGTATAATGCTGCTCTGCGCCTGGGCGCTTTAATAGGAACAATTCAAAGGCACAGAATTCTGCCGCATCGAATCGAAGGCCTGTACTGCCATCTGGAAAACGGAAATCTAAATCCGTCCGAGTCCAGTCTAAGATAGGCATGAAATTATAGCAAACTAAATCAAGGCCAGCCTCCCCTACATTTCTAAGCGAAGTTTTATAGTTCTCAATGTATTGCTTGTAGTTGCCAGAACGGGTTTTGATATCCTCGTGCACTGGAATACTTTCGATCACGGACCAGGTCAAACCAGCCGCTTCAATGATCGCTTTGCGTTCCAGAATGTCTTTCAACTCCCACACCTGTCCATTCGGAATTTGGTGCAATGCACTTACAATACCAGTGGCGCCCGCTTGACGGACATCGGATAATTGAACGGGGTCGTTTGGACCAAACCACCTCCATGTTTGTTCTAAGGCCATATCTTCTTGTTTACTACCCTTATAAAGGCTTTTGTCTGGCAATTTTACCTAGTGCTAGAATAAATAAAAAACCTTGCCTGGAAACCGGGCAAGGTTTTTGTAATCAAGCATTTATATACTTCCTTTAAAATCTCTTTCTTAGGGGCGACAAAAATAGGGAGTTTTTCTTCAAACAAAAAAATATCCTAGCCATTTTGATGCGCAGGTCGCACTAAATCGGTCACCGTTTTCACTGGGTTGAATGTTTCCAACGGAACTTCCACAAACAAGGTATTCCAATCGGACATCGCCCCATTCCAAAGACCCGGCAATTCCATCGCCTTTAATTCCTTGCCATCCTTCGTCTTATCGGTAATAAAACCAGTATTCATATCGCGGTAGTTCAATAAATTTAAACCGCGAGTCGCGCACACTAAATCCACCGGATTGAAGTGGGAGGCTTGGTGGAATTTGGCTTTTTGGGCTTCATCCTTCATATCAATCTGCGCCGACTCGACTAATTGTAGGGTAAAATTCCCTTTCGCATCCTGGCACCAGAAGGGGCCTCCACCGGGCTCACCGGTATTTTTCACCACCCCACACACGCGGGTAGGACGAGCTAAGACTTCGCGGATTTTTGTGATTTTTTCTTCTTGTGACGAGGCCGCGAATTCCGCCGAAGGCACAAAACCTAAATAGGTAGCCATCTCTTGAAGCGCTTCCTTTATCGTTGCCTCCGATGGATTTTCTTGCAGTTGCTTATCGAGGTGTTCGATGCCTTCCAAAATCCAAAGCAATAATCCACCTAGCGCTTTCTTGTATTCTATCGTCGGTTGCTTCAATGCATCCGGCACGACATTGTCAATGTTTTTGATGAAGATAACGTCCGCTTTCAGATCATTTAAGTTCTCTAACAGGGCACCGTGGCCAGCGGGTCTAAAAAGTAGTGACCCATCCGCTTCGCGGAATAGGGTATTATCAGGGTTTACGGCAATCGTATCTGTCGCAGGCTTTTGTTCCGAGAAGGTGATCTCGAAATCGATGCCCGTTTTTGCAGTCCAATTAGGGGCAAGCTGGGCAACTAATTCTTCGAAACCGATGCGGTGTTCAGGCGAAACCGTAAAGTGCAAACGGGCTTTTTTACCGTTCGAAGCATAGGCCGCCGCCTCCACGATGTGTTCTTCTAAAGGGGTCCGCGCTCCTTCCGGATAGGAATGGAAGGCGAGAAGGCCTTTGGGTTTTTGGCCATAATCCATGCCATCTGACCCGAGTAATTTTTTTAAAATATCAGCCGATTCATCTTTATCACCGATCAAGGTCTTCAATTCAGGGTAAAAAGCGAAGTGATCCAGCTCATCAAAGAACTTCGTGCACTCCTTGTTTTCCTGACCAGACGATAAAAACTCGAACAAGGATTTAAACATCCGGGTGGCCGCACCTGAGGCTGGCACCATCTTCAAAATCGAAAGAGCTGATTTTTGCTGATCAAAACGATCAATGAATTCCTGACGTTGCTCGTCGGAAAATTGAAAAATCCCGTTTCCAATGGAGGCTGATTTTTCCAAATTCATCCAAGGGAAACCTGACTTAAAAAAATCAACTTGTTGATTAATTTCTGCGGGCGTAATTCCGCGTTTCGATAATTGGGCTAAATCCTTCTCTGATAACATACACGCTTTCTTTTGTGTCTAAAAATAAGAATTTCTTCGCAGGAATTCCTAAAAATCTGCTCGAGGAGTTCATTCTTTTTTGGTAGATTTGTTTAGACGATGGCAGAGATCAATGACATATTGCAAAAATACTGGGGACACACCTCCTTTAGACCCTTGCAGGAGGAGATCATCCACTCGGTACTTGAAGGCCAGGACACGCTAGCCTTATTGCCTACCGGTGGAGGAAAGTCGGTCTGCTTCCAGGTCCCAGCTTTAGCGATGCCTGGAATTTGTATTGTCATTACGCCTTTGATTGCCTTAATGCAGGACCAAGTCGATCAGCTAAATCGTCGAGGAATTCCTGCCACGGCCATTTTCTCTGGCCTCCGCCAGCGCCAAATCGACATTTTACTCGATAATTGTATTTACGGCAACACGAAGTTTCTTTATGTTTCGCCGGAACGTTTGAAAACGGATCTGTTCATTGAGCGCGCGAAGCAAATGAATATTAGCCTTTTGGTCATCGACGAGGCGCATTGT
>JBMSJH010000240.1:0-2929 GCA_049418705.1 Aquirufa sp. | reverse complement strand
TTTGATCCTGCTGGTCCTAACTACCAAAAAGCAAAGCCATGGGTTGCTGCGGCTAATACGCCAGATAAATTCTACGAAACAGCTATTTCTAACAACACAAACATCTCTTTAGATGGTGCTACAGATAAAGGTACTTTCAAATTAGGATTTACTCGTAACGAAGATCGTGGAACTTTACCTAACTCGAAGGTTTCTAAGAACATCATGAACCTTTCAGGTACGTATGCTATTTCTTCTAAATTAACGGCATCAGCAGCTGCTAACTTCTCAGTTGTAGAAGGTTTAGGTCGTTATGGTACAGGTTATGATGGATTGAACGTAAACCAAAACTTCCGTCAGTGGTATCAAACTAACGTAGATATCTTGGAGCAAAAAGAAGCGTACTTCCGTAACAACAAGAACGTAACTTGGAACTGGTCTGATCCATCTACAGCAGCTGGATTGAAGCCTATCTATACAGATAACTACTATTGGACTCGTTACCAAAATAAGGAGAACGATACACGTACGCGTATGTTCGGTAATGCGATGTTAAACTACAAGGCAACTGATTACTTAAATGTAATGGGTCGTATCACAATGGATACTTATGATGAATTCCAAGAGGAGCGCATCGCTGTAGGTTCTACTGATGTGGCTGAGTATTCTCGTTATGATCGTCACTTTGAGGAAATCAACTATGATTTAATCGCGAACTTTGATAAGAACTTAACAAAAGATTTAAACTTAAAGGCATTAGCTGGTTTGAACTTACGTAAGTCATTAAACCGTTCGATTTTTGCTGCTACTAATGGTGGTTTGATCGTTCCGGGTTTATATTCAATTGCAAACTCGAAGGGTACGGTGGCTGCTCCGTCTGAATCGTATAACCCACGTGAGGTATTCGGTTTATTTGGTGGAGCTACTTTGACTTACAAAGATTTCTTAACGTTAGATGGAACGATTCGTCAAGATAAGTCTTCTACGTTACCTGTAGCTAATAATGCGTACTTGTACTATGCAGGTTCAGCTTCTTGGTTGTTCTCACACCACATTGAAGATTTACCTTGGTTAACTTCAGGTAAATTACGTGCTAACTATGCGACGGTAGGTAATGATGCACCTTGGGGATCGATCTCTAACGTTTATGATCAACCATCTCCATTTGGTTCTACGATTTTATTCTCAGTTCCTGGAACTCAAAATAATCCGAACTTGAAGCCAGAGCAAACAATCTCTAAAGAGGTTGGTTTAGAAATGGCCTTCTTACAAAACCGTTTAGGGTTTGACGTTACTTATTATCACACAAATACATTAGATCAAATTATGCCTGCATCGGTAACAACATCTACAGGTTATAACTCGACTTATGTAAATGCTGGTAATATTGAAAATAATGGTGTTGAATTAAGTCTTTATGGTACACCAATCAAGACTCCAGATTTCTCATGGAATGTAAATATCAACTTTACACGTAACCGTAACAAGGTATTAAGCCTTTACAATGAAAGCCAAAACTTACAATTAGCTTCATTCCAAGGTGGTGTTACATTGAACGCAACTGTTGGCGAACCATATGGTATCTTAAAGGGTAAAACTTGGAAATTATTAAATGGAGAGAAATTGGTTAAAGCGAATGGTCGTTATGATGTGACGACGACAACTACCAATAACATCGGAAACGTAAATCCTAACTGGATTGGTGGTATCAATAACTCATTCCGTTACAAGAATGTCACGATGAGCTTCTTGATCGATGTAAAGTCTGGTGGTTCTGTATTCTCTTTAGATCAGTACTATGGTGCTGCTACGGGTGTATTAGAAGAATCAGCTTTATTGAATGACAAGGGTAACCCATCTCGTGCGGATATCGCTGATGGTGGTGGTGTGATTATGCCAGGTGTGAAAGCAGATGGAACTCCTAACGATATTCGTGTGGATAACTATTATGGTACTTATGGTTATGCATTTAACCCACAACACGCTTTCGTTTACGATGCGAGCTATGTGAAATTACGTGAAGCAAACATTACTTATTCTTTACCTCGTGCGCTTGTAGCGAAGTTAGGTGGAATTAAAGGAGTGGATTTATCATTGTACGGACGTAATTTGTGGATCATTCACAAAAACCTTCCTCACTCTGATCCTGAAGAGAATCTTTCTGCTGGTAACGTGCAGGGATATCAATCAGGTGCGTATCCTACGACACGTTCGATTGGATTTAACGTGAAATTATTGTTTTAATCATCCTTAATTTTAAACAGATGAAAAGAATATTTTTAGTTTTTGTACCGCTTTTGTTTCTTGCATCAGCTTGTACAGAGGACTTAGCGTCCTTAAATGTTGAAACGAAGAAGCCTGCTGCAATTCCAGCACCTACTTTGTTTTCAAATGCAGTTAAGTCTCTTTCAGGAAACTTAGCGACTGCGAGTGTGAACACGAACGTGTTCCGTTTTACGACTAGCCAATGGGCTATGGCGGTTTACCAAGATGAGGCTCAATATGATTTCGCTACACGTGCGATCCCAAATACATGGTGGAGTGCAATGTACCGTGACGTATTAGCTGATTTACGTGAATCATCTCGTTTAATCAATGCGGATGCGACTTTGCTTCCGAAGGAGAAAGCGAATAAATTAGCGATCTTAGATATCATGGAAGTATACACTTTCGGTATCTTGGTAAATACATTTGGTAATATTCCTTACACAGAGGCATTAAATGCAGAGAAGTTATTCCCTAAGTACGATGATGCAAAAACGGTTTCTGCCGATTTAATCACTCGTTTGAATGCGGATATCGCGAAACTTGACGCTTCAGCAGCTGGATTTACTTCATCGGAAGATGTAGTTTACAAAGGTTCGGTAGCGAAGTGGGTGAAATTTGCGAATACCTTACGTATGAAGTTAGGTATGATCGTGGCTGATGAGAATGCAACTGCAGCAAAATC
>JBMSJH010000239.1:0-2951 GCA_049418705.1 Aquirufa sp. | reverse complement strand
GTGGTAAGACAACTTGGGAAAACTCTACAACTGCGTGTAAGCCCTGCAACTACAAAAAGGCTGCTCACGTTGGTAAGTTCAAACCAAAACAGGCTCCATACAAGCCGCACTTCTGGGACTTAGTTGAAAAGCGAAAGAAGAAAGGCTATCATATGCATCACCCAAGCTGGGCACAGTATTTGGGTGTAGAATGACTTGACTTTAAACTCCTAAGGTGTTAAACTATTAGCACTTTAGGAGATTATCTTATGCAACGACAAGATGGGTTTAGAGGAGGCATTCAAAGCGGAACAGTCGCTACTGATTCGTTTGCCAAGTACCTAGACCAGACCATGAAAAGTGTTCAAGGCGAACTTGCCGAAGAACTAAAGAGTCAAGGCTATACTTGTCAGAAGAAGTTTAAGAAAGACTTTTTAATAGAACGAGGTGTCCTAGTAGGGTGTGAGCCCGACGGCGGCATTTGGTTTAAAGATGGTAAAGTAGTAGCTGCATTTGAAGGAAAGAAACAAGGCAAAGGCGGCAATGCAATCGAACGATGGGAAAAGAATTACAACATTTGTAAAACTTTGAATCCGGATATTGTATATGTAACGTTTGGTGCTCGGGAAGGCTTTGAGCCCGATGGCTACCCGTATAAGTATGCTAAGACGATGTTAAATCGCGAAAGCAAAGAGTTAAACACTTTATACGAAAATGGTCAAAGTTGGTTTGTTAATCCAAACGGCTTTACTAGAGAAGAAATCAAAGAAATAATGAAACAGGCATTGATAGGCAAATAATGAAACCACTTTACATCTGGGCAGGCGGCAAAAACAAAATGATTCCGAAGTATCAGGAAAACCCTGGTATTCCGTATTCTGGTTACGATACATTTGTAGAACCGTTCTTTGGTGGCGGTGCTATGATGATTCACATCTATCAAAATGCTCCTCAGGTCAAACGTTTTATTATGAATGACGTTAACCCAGAGATTGTAGGAATCTATCGTGCTATTAAAAATGATTTGCAGAACTTCTTAACAAAGATGGATGCACTTCAGTCAGCATACTTACCGTTGAACAAAGTAGATCGCAAGAAGTTCTACTATGATCTTCGTAAGGAATACACTACTAACTGGACACAGTGGAATGCTACCGACGAGTCTGCTACATTGTATTTCTTAATGAAGACTGGATTCAACGGTATCTGGCAAGTTAATCAACAATCCAACGGACGCTTTGCAACTCCGTCTGGTCTGCTGGATCAAAAGATCAAAGTCTACGATAAGGACAATGTTCTAGCATGGAATGTGTTCTTGCAACGAGTAGATATCTACTGCGGCGATTGGAGTGCTTGCACCCAGTCTGTGGAAGGTAAAGCATTTTACTTTATGGATCCTCCTTATCGTGACAGCTTCACTCAATATGGACAATCGTTTGATGACAACGCACACATCAAACTCATTGACTTTTGTAAGCAAGAAGATGCCAACGGCAACTATGTTTACTACTGCAATCGCGATGCCGGCGATGACTTCTACGATGTTAATCGCGGACAGTTAGTCGAAGCAACATATCCAATCACTTACACAGCCGGTCGCCGTAAGCAAAGCAAAGACGACGAAGGCAATGTGGTGTCTCATGCTGCCAAGGCTGCAACTGAGATCTTGTTGTACAGTCCGGTTATTGATACACTAAACTGTAAGATAGTAAAATCTACTACAAAGTCCAAAAAAAAGTCCAAAACTGTAGATATTTCGGGCTTTGTAGAAATCAGTTGACATCTCGGCTCCTAGGTGCTATAATATTAGCAACTTAGAAATTAGGAGTGATTGTGCGTTACATTTTAGCATCTTGGGATATGGAAGGATTTGAATGTCTAGAGGACATTACTTCTAAGCACCCGGATCTCTTTGAGAAAAGCCAAATTATCGAAGCACTCAAAGGCAACACTCCGCAGAAGAATCCATTGGCACAACAAATCAGCACAATGAAACTTCGTGCTCGTTTTAATTCGCAACGCCGTTATGAGATCTATGTCTTCACTACAGAAGATAGCGTAGAGTTCAAAGACGTTGAGGATTGGATGATAGCTGATCCGCAAAGTCTAGTTAATTGGATTCGTAAGAATCACTATTGTCAGGTATATAGTGATTACACACCAAATCGTAAACCTGTAATCGTTTAAGGATAATATGCGTACACAACCAGAATACATTATTGGACAACTTGAGATCCATAATAGTCGTATTAACAAGGAAGAAATCCTTGAGGCTGCTATGGAAGAAGGACTAGATGAGTTCTTTGAAGGTGTCCGTATGGCACTAGACAACTTGTACACTTTTGGTGTTAAGCAAGTTCCAGAGTCCGAAGCAAACGGACAAGGCTTGTCGTGGACTAACTTTAAACAACTAGCAGAAGCTCTGTACAAGCGTGAGCTTACAGGTCATGCTGCTCGCGATGCTATTAAGTTGGCCATGGATGTGGCAACTAAAGATCAGTGGAACCGGTTCTACCGACGCATTCTTATCAAAGACTTGCGCTGTGGTGTAAGCGAAAAGACTGTTAACAAAGTGGCAAAGAAGCTTAAGAAGCCAGAGTACTCTGTGCCTGTGTTTGAATGTCAGCTAGCACACGACTCTGCTAATCACGAAAGCAAGGTTACAGGCAAGAAGATTGTAGAACGTAAGTTGGACGGTGTTCGCTGTCTTACTGTAATCGATTACGAGAACAAGACTGTTGTGCAATACACACGCAACGGCAAAGTCCTAGAGAACTTTGCTCATATCTCTGAATACCTTAGCGGCTTCATTGAAGAGTTTGGACGATCATTCGTTCTTGATGGTGATATTATGAGCACCAGCTTCCAGGACTTGATGAAGCAGGTACATCGCAAGGACAATGTAAAAGCCAACGATGCTGTGCTTAATGTGTTTGATATTATTCCGCTTGTAGAGTTCAAGCAGGGTAAGA
>JBMSJH010000238.1:0-2952 GCA_049418705.1 Aquirufa sp. | reverse complement strand
CAAGTGGTGAAAATCGAAGAATGAGTAGAGTAATTGTAACCGGTGCCGCAGGATTTATTGGAAGTTGTTTGATTCAAAAGTTGAACGAGTTGAAATTCCGTTACATCATTGCTGTTGATGACTTTTCAAACTCTGAAAAGAACCTTAATTTAGCTAATAAGGCTATAATGGAGCGGGTGGATCGTAAAGACTTGTTTGCTTGGTTAGAAAAGAATAATAGAGAAGTGGAGTTCTTTTTTCACATCGGTGCAAGAACGGATACAACTGAATTTAATACAGCGATATTTGATGAATTGAATTTAGATTATTCTAAGAAGGTTTGGGAGGCTTGCGTTAATTATCAAATTCCTTTAGTGTATGCCAGTTCAGCTGCGACCTATGGTCTTGGTGAACATGGGTATGAGGATAAAGAGGAATTGATATCTTCTTTAAAGCCTTTGAATCCGTATGGTGATTCAAAAAATGACTTTGATATTTGGGCATTAAATCAGTCTAAAAAGCCGTTTTTCTTCGCGGGACTTAAGTTTTTTAATGTATATGGTCCCAATGAATACCACAAGGGAAGAATGGCGTCCGTTATTTGGCATGCGTATCAACAAATTACGAAGAATGGCACGCTTAAATTGTTTAAATCACATCGAAGTGATTTTAAAGATGTGGAGCAAATGCGTGATTTTATCTATGTAAAGGATTTAATTGATGTTTGTATCTTCCTGATGGAGCATCGGAAAAATTCAGGTATCTATAATTTGGGTACGGGTAAGGCTCGATCATTTAACGATTTAGGTGTGGCTACTTTTCAAGCTTTAGGCTTAACACCTACCATTGAATATATTGATACACCAGCAGATATTCGTGATAAATACCAATATTTCACGGAAGCAACGATGCAAAAGCTGCGTTCAATTGGCTATGATAAACCCTTTACAAGTCTAGAAGATGGTGTAGAGGATTACGTGCAAAACTATTTAGTTAAGCAGTTGTATTACTAAGCCATTTGCGTAATCCCTCTTCCGCAAAGCCTTTTCCATACGCAAATAGTTGAATGTTAGCCGCGAATATGGCTAATAGAGCTATTCTGTAATCTTTGGTGTTTATAATGGCACTGAAGAATACAAGAAGGCTGTAGATGATTATACCGCAAAAAAACAAAACACCCAGAGAAGGAAAAAATAATAGAGCTAATCCTGTCAGAACGTAATAACAGAAAAATAGGAAAGGGAAAAAGTGAACAGGCTTTAATTCTTTCGGAAAGAAACGACTTATATTGATTCTTGCTCTTCCGAAAAAATGTAACTGATTATAAAATTGTCTAAAATCGGTTCGTCTTTTATGGTAAATAAAGGCCTTCGGAATTAAACCAGATTTAAAGCCCAGTGAGATGCATCGAATACTAAATTCGATATCTTCACCCATTCTGGTGATTTTAAATCCACCTGTCGCCTCATATACTTTGCGAGAAATTCCCATGTTGAAGCTTCTCGGATGAAATTGTCCCCCAATGTTCTTTTCTTTACCTCTAATTCCTCCTGTCGTTAGAAAAGAAGTCATAGAATAACTGATGGCTTTTTGGATAGGAGAGAAGCTTGGATGATCTTTATCTGGACCGCCAAATAAATCTAAGTGATCTGCCTTAATGGCTTTGTCCACTTCAATTAAATAGGTCGGTTCTAGGAGCGCATCTGAATCTAATATAATAAAGAAGTTTCCTTTAGCTCTTTCAAAAGCATAATTACGGGCAAATCCTTGACCACCGTTTTCTTTGACATAATAAGCTAAATCAAAAGATGCCTTATATTTCTCAATGATTTGAGCGGCATCATCTGTGGAACCATCTTCAATAACGACCACTTCAAAATCCCGAAATTCCTGCAACTGAATACAAGCTAATAATTCATCCAACTCTTGTGGACGATTATAAACGGGTATGATCAGGCTGTAGGCCGGCGTTTTCATACTATAATGATTGAAGCGTTTCTTTGCTAGCAGAGATAATTCGATCGTATTCTGAATCCCCTAATGCCGTGGATAGGAACCAAGACTCGTATTGCGATGGAGGTAAGTAGATGCCTTTTGCTAGCATTCCTTTGAAATACTTACCGAATAAGGCGGTATCTGAAGTTTTCGCATCACTAAAATTGTTGACCTCTTTATCCGTAAAGAATAGGGTAAACATGGATCCGATTTGATTAATTCTATAATTAAGTCCCAAAGACTTTAAATCAGCACTCATGGCTTCTTTCAATGCGGAACCACGCCTAGCCAATTCACTATAAATACTTGGATTATCTGTGATCAAGTTTAACATAGCTAAACCCGCTGTCGTAGCTAAAGGATTACCTGATAAAGTGCCAGCCTGGTACACAGGACCCGCAGGAGCAATCATGTCCATTATTTCGGCTTTTCCTCCGTAGGCACCTACTGGAAGTCCACCACCAATAATTTTTCCTAAGGTGGTTAAATCAGGTTGAATACCAGAAAGACCTTGGTAACCACTCGATGATAATCTAAAACCAGTCATTACCTCATCGAAAATAAGTAATGCGCCGTATTGTTGACATAATTTTTGAACACCCTCTAAATAACCTACTTTAGGAATCACTAAGCCCATATTACCTACGACAGGTTCCACAATCACGGCAGAAACTTCGGAAGGATTAGCTTTAAATAGGTTTTCTAAACTAGAAAGGTCATTATAAATAGCGGTCAATGTATCTCTCGCTGTCGATACGGTCACGCCTGGGCTATCAGGAGTTCCCAAGGTAGCGACACCTGATCCAGCTGCGATTAAGAAGGAATCGCCATGCCCATGATAACAACCTTCGAATTTGATGATTTTATCGCGCTTCGTATAGGCTCTAGCTAAGCGAATGGCAGCCATAGTCGCCTCAGTTCCCGAGTTAACTAATCTAACTTTTTCAACGGAAGGGATCATGGAGGTGATCTTCTCCG
>JBMSJH010000237.1:0-2978 GCA_049418705.1 Aquirufa sp. | reverse complement strand
GCGTGGCTACACCTGGGGATGTTTTAGAAGTGCGTGATCAACAAGTAGTGGTGAATGGCAAAGCGATGGAAAATCCTGTTCGCATGCAACACCCTATTTTTATGAAAACGAAGGAGAATTTAGATGAAAAATTCTTTGAAGAATATGGCATTCGTAATTCCCCAGACGCTAGTTATGATTCAGCGGATTGGTTGCCTCTAGCTGAACCAGATTCGCAAAATGTGCTTTGGGGTTATAAAATGAATACCTCGAAAGCGATGGTGGATGAAATTCAAGCCTTAGCTTTTCCTAAATCTTTTGATAAGGACCTTTTCAAAGATCCTAAAGGTGTCACTTTTGTGGATATTTTCCCACATGATACCACCTTGTTTAAGTGGAACCGTGATTTTTATGGTCCGTTAAAAGTGCCTGCTAAGGGTTTAACGGTTCCTATGACGCCGGCCAATGTAGCACTTTATGGAGAAGCCATTCAGAAATACGAAGGCAATAAAGACGTGAAGATTGCTGGCTACCAAATTACGGTGGAAGGGAAAGCGATAACATCATATACGTTCAAACAAGATTATTACTTTATGATGGGCGATAACCGCCATAATTCAGCTGATTCACGCTTTTGGGGTTTTGTGCCTTCGGATCATATCGTAGGAAAGGCGTTCTTTGTCTGGATGTCGATTGATTCCAACAAAAGCTTATTCTCGTCAGAGTTTTGGAAGATTATCCGCTGGAACCGATTGTTCCGTTTTGTGGACTAGGTTTTGTTATCTATAAAAAAAGGCAGCTCTCGGGCTGCCTTTTTTGTTTATAATACTTTTAAAACGAATCCTTTCAGATAATTGCTTTCTGGATGGAATAAGTTAATCGGATGATCAGGCGACTGTGTCATCTGATGAATCACTTGAATTTCACGTCCTACCGCAATTCCAGCGGCTACGAGCATATTGTAAAATAGATCTCTCGTAATAACTTGTGAGCAAGAATAGGTAAATAAGAGTCCATTCTTTTTGATTTTACGTAACGCTAATTCATTGATCTTTTGATATCCTTGTAAAGCCTTGTGTTTTGCGTTCATAGATTTAGCGAAGGCCGGTGGATCTAATACGATAATATCAAACTCATCTTCATTAGCCTTTAAATAGGGTAGGGTTTCTCCTACAATGGCTTCATGCTGCAAGTCTTGCATTTTATTTAAAGCAATATTGGCATTTACTAAATCAATGGCTTTGGCCGAAGCATCTAATGAAATAACAGACGCTGCACCAGCCTCTAAAGCATAAAGTGAAAAACCTCCTGAATAACAGAACGTATTAAGTACGGATTTCCCTTTAGCGTATTTTGCTAGCAGGGCTCTGTTTTCACGCTGGTCAATAAAGAAGCCCGTTTTTTGGCCTGTAATCCAGTTAATCGAAAATGAAATTCCGTTTTCTTGAACTTTATAGGGAACTGCAACCTCGCCAAATACGAAGCCATTTGTGCAATTCTGTGCATATTCCGTCGGTAATGTTTCTCTACTTTTATCGTAGATCGCCTTGATTTTCTTGCCTAATACCTTTTTCACCGCTTCCACGATTTCATCACGGTCACGGTGCATCCCTATCGTATGGGCTTGAAAGACAAGCACATCCTTATATAAATCTATTATTAATCCGGGGCAACCATCCCCTTCACCGTGTATTAAACGGAAGGCATTGGTTTTTTCCAAAGGTAATAAGGCACGCAAATCCCAAGCGTTTTGGATGCGATTCTCCCAAAAAGCTTGCTTCGATTCAATGGCTTGAAAGGAGATGATTTTTACGGCGATACTTCCATTATGAAAATGGCCTGTTCCAAGGAATTCTTCACGTGAACTATAGACATTAACCCAATCACCGTCCTGCAGTTGTGGACTTTGTTTCGCAATTGCGCCGGAGAATACCCAGGGATGAAAGCGTTTAACGGGTGCATCTTTTCCTGGTTTTAATTGAATAAATGGGTTGGTGTTCATTTTGCAAAATTGCAAAATTTATTCGAAAGATGGTTCGCCTGCCGTTAACCAAGCAGAATACCAGAGGTCACCCACATGTTGAACAGAGGCCATAAACCTAGATTCTATTTGTTTATTTAAGGCTTTGTGGTAAGCTAGACTATATTTTAGGCTTGGTGTTTTAATCAAAGTGGTACCTTTTTGTTCGAAACTATATTTTTCCGCTTCTTTCATCGACTGACTTATTTTGCTAGCCATGGCAAACAAATGGGGTAATTCTCTGTGCGAAGCTAACACCCATGTCCAGCTCATCTGTTGTACATTCGAAATGAAGGTCGCGGGGCCGCTAAATTGATCTAATTTATCGCTTAGAAGTTCAGGAATACGGGATTCCCAAAAACTATGCAGGCCACTTAGCCCCGTTTTTTGGCCATCATAATTCGAACTCGTATGTAAAGGAACGTGTGCATCGGCGACATAATGACCTAGCTCTGCGGATAACTTGATAATTTGTAGGCTATCCTTTTTTATAAAGGCATTTACGAGCCGCTGGTATACGACAGGAATATGCCAAGGAACGATGCCATGCTTCCGCAACGAATCTTCAGACGTTCTACGCAACATTTGCTCCCAGGTGCTAAAACTCACTTTGTTTAGATCGTATATATCTAGATCAATATAATGTCGCGCAGCTTCCTCATCTAAGATGTACCGCCTTGCATCAGGCAAAACGGCCAATTCTTGTAATTCCTTTTGATGTCTACGGTAAAATAGATGTAAAGCAGGAGGGAGAGTATAAATAGCAAGTAAATTAATCTTCCGATGTCCAAAAAATCCCCAGGTTGTCCTCGCGTGTACGACTGAAGCCATACAGAAGAATAATAAAATTTTAAGGATAGTCTTGCTACTTATGTTCATATTGCTTACTTTTGCATTTCAATTTTGTAAAAAGAGAATTTTATTTAACAGATGGAAAATCATAAATCAGAAATAAAGCTTATCCGTTCTAAGGAAGCAA
>JBMSJH010000236.1:0-3005 GCA_049418705.1 Aquirufa sp. | reverse complement strand
TCTTCTTTTTCTAATTCTGGAATCAATGCATCGCGAAGATCTGCCGCAGACATTTCGGGTTGAAGATCGTAGGTCGCGACTTTTGGGGAGTTGCGTAAGATGTTTTGTTGTCCCTCAAAAAGCGCCTCGCGGCCACCTGAGAAGAAGAACGTAACGTGCGGATATTTTTCGGTTTCGGCGATGCGAATTTGTTTTTTGCCAGCGCCCTCTAAAACTTCACCCATGGTCATAGGTAAGTTTGAGTCGTTGAAAATTACGTGGACGTTTTGGAATTCTTTATCGTATTCCGTCATCGTCAAGTAGTACAAATTCAATTTGTGCATACCCTCTTCAGGAAAATCACGTTGCGTCAAAGCTTGCGTGATTTCGCGACCGCGGTCGGTGCGGAAGTTGAAGCAGATTACCACGTCGCCCTCTTGGATATTTCCTACAGGAGCGCCTGACGCATCCGTCATGATGATTGGGTGGATGAATTCGTCCGTCACACCCGCCGCGTAACTTTCTTCGATTGATTTCAAAACGTCAGTTGAAGGAGTTCCTTCACCATTAACCATCGCTTTGTAAGCCAAAGCCACGCGTTCCCAGCGATTATCGCGGTCCATTGCGTAGTAACGACCCGTTACGGACGCGATTTGCGTGTTGGTTTTTAGGGTATGATTGTATAAATCGGTCATGAATTTCAGACCTGATTTGGGATCCGTATCACGACCATCTGTGAAAGCATGGACGAAAACTTTGCCCAAACCAGCCTCTGACGCCGTCGAAAGCAAGGATTTCAAGTGTTCGATGTGCGCGTGAACGCCACCGTCGGACACAAGACCCATGAAGTGAACAGATTTATTATTCGCTTTTGCGTAGTCGAACGCTTTCGCTAATTCAGGCTCCTGGCCCAACGTATTTTCTGTGACTGCTTTGTTGATGCGAACTAGGTTTTGGTAGACCACGCGGCCTGCCCCTAAGTTCATGTGGCCCACTTCGGAGTTACCCATTTGGCCCTCTGGTAAACCCACCGCTAAGCCGGACGCCTCTAATTTCGAGTGCGCATATTTGCCGTAAAGCGAGGAGATAAATGGCGTTTTAGCCGCGTCGATCGCGGAAACTTTGGGGTTTGTTGCGATGCCCCAGCCATCTAAGATCATTAAAACTACTTTCTTATCCATTCTAAATTGTATTACATTTCAGGGCAAAAATACCCATTTCCCGGGACTTCCCCTAGATTCTGTTTTTCATTTGTTCTGCCAAAACCTTAATATCCACCACCTCTATCGTCTTCTTCTCCACTGGAAAGGCAGAAACCTCGATCATCGCTTTGGCCAATTCTTCCAAAGTAGACGCCGTTTTCCCCGCCACCAATTGAATAAACGGATACATCCAATCAATGTATTTATAGTATTTCAAGGTGAATTTATTCCCCTTCATCGGCTGCAAATACCCCGGTCTAAACGAATAAGAATCCCTAAAACCCATTTTCTTGAGATCATTCTCCGTCTTCCCTTTCACCCTCGCCCACATGATTGAACCCTTCTCCGTGCTATCCGTGGACATCCCAGAAATATAGCTGAAGCTGATATTTTTAGGCATTTGCGCCGCAAAACCCAACGTCAAGTCGTAGGTCTTGCGTCTAAATTCCTCCTCCTTCATGCCCACAGACGAAACCCCCAGGCAAAAAAGACACGCATCGTAATCTTTCACGACCTCTTTGATCTCCTCTGGCTGATAAAAATCGGCCAAAAAGTACTCCTTTAACTTCGGGTGCGCATGTCCAGACGGTTTGCGACTAATCGCCAAAACCTCACTCACAAAAGGCGACCGCAACGCCTCCAGCATCACGCCCTCGCCCACCATTCCGGTCACACCGGTCACAATCACTTTGATTTGTGGAATTTCCATTGTAGAATTGAAAAAATATTAAACCTATGTCAACTACTCGCCGCGACTTTATCGCCCTTGCCTCCACTTTGCCCTTTGCGGCATCAGCAGAACCGTCTACGAAAATGACCTTTATACATCATGTTTTGTTTTGGGCCAAAAACCCCACCTCCACCACCGAAACCGATCAACTCTTCCGCGCCCTAAAATCTTTAGGAACCCTCCCCATGATCTCCTCAGCCCATGTAGGCAAGACAATCGTCACTGATTTTGACAAATACGTAACAGAAGAAAGTTACACTTTTTCAGTGGTCCTCGTTTTCGACAGCGCCGAAAAAGAAAAGGAATACCTCTACCACCCCCTCCACAAAAAGTTCATTCAAGATAACATGCACCTGTGGGGAAAAGTTCAGGTGATAGATTCGGAGGCGCTTTAATCGTCCTGCGGCCGAAGTGGGCAGTAGGCAGTTGACAGTCGTCAGTAATCGGTATCCTGTATCCGGTAGTCGGTGTAAAAGTCAGGATATAGAGACTTTGAATTAATAAATGATTACTTGAGTAATAGCAGAACGATGCCAAGGGTAATTGACATTTGGCCTACCCAGAAAAGAAATATCCATTTTAGAATGTCAAATTTCGTTTCTGAAAGTTCTTTGCTTACAAACTCCTTCGTAGCTAGATTTTCGAATCGGTGATCTTGCAGTTCGTGAATACTCGATACAAATTCCATTGCGTCGGTGTCGTTTAGATTCAATTTAGCACGTGCTAAATCGTAAAGTTTAAAGTTTAGTGGTTCCATGGATAAATGTAGGTTTATTTAGCGGTAAAGCAACTTAATAAACTGATAAATAAACAGTCGACAGTGGACAGTCGTCAGTGGGCAGTAAAATTGACTGCGAATTTGAACTTTGCTCTTTGAACTTTGATTTTTGACACATTCTGTCAATACCTGAAAAGTCGCTCCCCTACTTCACGCTTATTTCATCAATAGTGCCAAAGAAGCCCAGAAACGCCATTACTTAAAAGAACGGCGTCCTAAAATATACATCCCCACTGCTGAAACAATCAACAACAAAAGAGAAACCACATCTTGCCAGCGTAAAAGCTCTGGTCGGGCAAACAATAATGCCCACGAA
>JBMSJH010000235.1:0-3007 GCA_049418705.1 Aquirufa sp. | reverse complement strand
TTAAGTCCTCTCCCCAAAGTTCTTTATCAGCTAATACTTTCTTCAAATCAAAATTCTTCCATGCCTCAAAGAAATAAGGGGCATAGTCACATTGGATAGGGTAGGCTTCGCCATTGCTGTCGCCGTAATACTTTCCATTTTCTTCTTTCACCGCGTGCATGAACTGCAAGTACGCCGCGAATCCCATGCAGAATAGCTCTGGAGCTTTGCCAAAATTCTTCGCATAGTTCACTAACAAAGGCACGTTGCGCATACGCATTTTGGTCGTATACTGAACCGTAATGTCGATCAACTTGTGGTTAATGAAGGGGTTGCGGAAACGGTCTAATACTGAACGCCCGAAACGATCCGCCACTTTAAAGTCCATTTTATATGGAATGCCCAGCGCTAATTCGCTCAGCATCAAATTCATAATCAACTTGCTCAAATAGCCATTCGCCATTACATCCTTCACGATACGGAAGCCTAATAAAAAGGACATCCCGCACAATAAGGTATGCGTGCCATTCAATAAGCGCAATTTCAACTCGCGGTAGATCTCGATATCCTCCGCAATAATCACTCCCTTATCAGCCGGCGCAAATGATAAAACCTCTTTCACTTTCGCACCACCTTGGATCGCCCACAGGCTATACACCTCTGAGATGATCATTAACGAATCTTCGTAACCTAGCTTGGCACAAATCTCCGCGTTAGTCGCCGCATCTGGGCTACCCGGAACGATGCGATCCACTAAGGAATTACAGAAATGATTCGCGTTGTTTAACCAAGCTACGAAATCAGCTGAAAGACCGTGGTCAGCCGCTAATTTTAATACAATCTCCTTTAATTTATCTCCGTTGTTGATAATCAATTCGGTAGGCACGATGACCAATCCGGAAGAAGCCGATCCTTGAAAATGCGTAAAACGAGCGTGTAAAAACGCTAGTAATTTTGCTGGGAAGGAGTTAGGGCATCCATTTGCAATCGGATCATTCGCCACATAGCTGATCCCTACTTCGGTCGTGTTAGATAACACGATTTGCATGTCTTCACTTTTCGCGCATTCGATAATTTTATCCCAGTCTTTTGATGCTGTGATAGTTCTTGAAATAGACGAGTTAATGATGTTCTCTTCTTTCGCTACGCCCTCTTCGATTCCTTTGATGCAATGCGTATACAAACCGTCTTGTTCGTCAAACGCATCCGCACCCCCTTTTGAAGTCGACTTTACGACGACTACTCGGCCTTTGAAAATACCAGCGCGGTTGGCTTTGTCGATATAGAAATCACAAAGACCGCGTTGTAAAACTCCAGTCCCAAATTGCAGGACTTTCTCCGGATAGCTAAAAATATCTGCCGGTGGGGTTTGTAAAGGAATGGATGAGTTCAACGTGCCTGACTCCAGGAAATTTTTTGATAAGCGCATATAATTCTAATTTCCTTTAAAAGGCAAAAATCCCACCTTTTTACCTGATTTTCAGCTAAAAAAATGGGATTAAATGACCTAAAACGTTTACGCTTCGCCTATGGGGCCGTTATAATTCATCGGGAATTGGAAACCTGAGGCATCCCCCTCCTTCATTATCGGGCCAAAGGCCTCTTCGTACTTCAAAATATTCTCTTGCAATGCCTGCATTAAGCGATAGGCGTGGTCCGGAGTCATGACAACGCGGGACTTAACTTTGGCCTTTGGAAGACCAGGTAAGATGCGAATAAAGTCCATCACGAATTCCGATGGGCTGTGCGCGATGAGCGCTAAATTCACATAATGACCTTCCGCCATTTCCTCTGGAAGTTCGATATTCAATTGATTTTCTTCAGTGGGGTTTTCCATATTTCTTTTTTGGTAAAAAATAAACCCCCGAACTTAAGAAAAGCCGGGGGTCTATTCAAATGAATCTACAAATTAGTTTGCAGCTTCTACTTTTTCTTTCGCCTCAGCGATTTCTGCAGCTTCTTTCTTCGCTTCGATTGCTCTTAATTCATCTTTCGATGTAACTAAGATGTCTTTGTAGCGACGAAGACCTGTACCTGCTGGAATCAAGTGACCTACGATAACGTTCTCTTTCAAGCCGTCTAAGGTATCTTGTTTCGCGCGGATAGACGCTTCAGAAAGTACTTTCGTAGTTTCCTGGAACGACGCAGCTGAGATGAATGATTCTGTTCCTAACGAAGCTTGCGTGATACCTTGTAAGTTAGAAGAAGATACCGCTGCTTGCGCATCACGTACTTTCATTAACTTCAAGTCTCTACGTTTTAACGAAGAGTTCTCATCACGTAAAGCACGAGCTGAAAGAATCATACCTGCTTTGTATTTCTCAGAATCTCCAGCATCAGTAATCACCTTCTGATCTAAGATCAAGTCGTTCTCGTGACGGAATACGAAACGATCTACGTTTTGACCTTGTAAGAATTGTGTATCACCTGGCTCTAAAATCTGAACTTTTTGCATCATTTGGCGAACGATACACTCGATGTGCTTATCATTGATCTTCACACCTTGTAGACGGTATACGTCTTGGATTTCGTTCACTAAATATTCTTGTACCGCTGTAGGTCCTTTGATCTTCAAGATATCTGAAGGTGTAATTGCACCATCAGAAAGTGGAGAACCAGCACGTACGAAGTCATTATTTTGTACTAAGATGAATCGAGTCAAAGGTACTAAGTAACGACGCTCAGCTCCTTCTTTCGGTGTCACAATAATCTCACGATTACCACGCTTAATCACACCGTAAGAAATAACACCATCAATCTCAGTAACAACTGCAGGGTTAGATGGGTTACGTGCTTCGAATAATTCCGTTACACGTGGAAGACCTCCCGTAATGTCACGCGTTTTACCCGCAGCACGTGGAATCTTCGCGATGATTTGACCCGCTTTGATTTTATCGCCCTCGTCGATCGCTAAACGCGCACCCACAGGAACGTTGTATACTAAGTTTTCTTTGCCTTTCGCAACAACAATTACGGATGGGTTTTTCGTCTTGTCTTTCGACTCGATGATTACCTTCTCACGCATACC
>JBMSJH010000234.1:0-3017 GCA_049418705.1 Aquirufa sp. | reverse complement strand
GTGGCTTTTTTAAGTGTCCCAAAAGAGAAGTCATCAATCGCCCCCAATCCCATCATCGAAAGGGTCGTCGTCGAGTTAATTTGCTTCGTGATTTTAAACTGCGCATCCCAGAAATTAGGGCGAATCGGAATATCTAAGGCCTGAAAAAGAAATTGTAAATAAGAACGTCGAATCGAGGCTAGAAAAGTCGTTTTGCCTGATTTAGAAAGGGGGCCTTCTGTCGTTAAAGCGAACTCTGTGGCACTTAAGCGGGCATTTCCCTGGAATTTATTAGGATTTCCGGTGCGTTGCTTGAACTGGAAAACAGAGCTCAAGGCATTATCGTAACGCGCATCAAAAGCAGAGGAACTCAACTTAACGTCTTCAATAAAGGACACATTCAGAATGCCTTGAGGGCCTCCGCTGGATCCTTGGGTTTGGAAGTGGTTTAGAACCGGAATTTCGATGCCGTCTAGGTAGTAGACGTTTTCGTTCGGGCCACCACCACGAATGATGATGTCGTTTCTGAAGCCTCCGCCTTGTGGGCCTCCGCCTACGCCGGGTAGGGTTTGGATTACTTTACTGACGTCGAAATTTCCGCCTGGATTACTTTTGATTTCCTCTGAAGTTAAGCGTTGAACGCTGAGTGGGGATTCTAAGGTTGCGGCTTTGGCGGTGCGGCGGTTTTGGGTCACCACGACCTCGGTTAATTCCTGGTTCGATGGGACTAATTCGATATTCAGGTAATTCTCATTCCCCGCGTTGATGATCACGTTGAAGGCGGTGTACTTCTCATAACCAACAGCTGAGAACGAAATGTTGTATGTTTTTAGGGCCAAACCCGTTAATCGGAAGGCTCCTTTTTCATCAGCATTCACCCCTTTAGTAGATCCATCTAACGTAACTGAAACGCCAGAGATGGGCTTTTGGGTCAGCTGATCGACAATCTTTCCGGAAATTCGACCTGAGTTTTGGGCAAAAACAGAAAAGGAGAATAGTAGAAGTAGAAGAGTTTGTTTCATTTTTGCTAAACACCGAAAAGGCGATAATTGTTTCATTTAAGGCAGCATCAGCACCTTTTGGGACGTGGACCCTGTTGCCGTTTGATAACGCAAAATATAGCTTCCCGCACCTGGTAGTGGTGCCGGAATCCGCAGCGTTTCACCCGCGGTTAAGGCTAAGGTAGACCCTAAAGCACGCCCTGATAAATCAAACCATTGCAGATTCCCGGCAGATTTCACGCGTATATTCACCAGCGAAGTAGCTGGATTAGGCCAAACATACAATTCCTCCGAAGGAATACTGATTTCGCTCGTGTTTTGCAGTAATTGAACTCCCCCTGAGGCTAGTCCGATGACGATATCCATCTTGCCGTCTTTATTGAAATCAACAGTAGTTACGGAGGCGTTTTGACCAAAATTAAACGGCAAACGCTGCACCTCTAAACCCAAACCAGAAACGTATAAATTCCCGGATGCGTCTAAGGTGATCTGCTCAAAATTCCCGTCCCCCGTAATATCCGCATACGCGATGCCTCTAAATAGGGTTTCCATCCGCTGATAGGGTTTGGACAAATCCGACCAATCATACACCCGAGTCCCTCCTAAATAATCTAGCACCACGAGCTCCAGCGAACCATCCTGATTTACATCGTAAAGTCGAGGCGTTTCACGCAATGTGACCACTGGCAAGGCTTTCTCTTCACTCAAAAGACCAGACACATATTCCCGGTATTTACTCAACGATCCCACGGAATAATACAGCATCAAGCGGCCATTCAAAGCCTGTAGTTGAATCGAAGCGGCTCCGGAAATAGGTAGAAAATCACGCGACTTCATGGTCAGCGTCCCATTTACATTTTCATATAATGTGACCGTATTACTCCCGATCAGCAAATCCAGATCGCCATCGCCTTCCACATCATAGAAAACAGGGGAGGCGAAATCCCCCACATCGATCATCTCTTCTTGGAGAAATGCTTTGGTTTTTAGGACTAGCTGACCATTCTCCGACCGATAATAAGAAGCCGTAGTTAAGGAAGAATTCACATCCGGTAAATTCGACGAGGTAATTACATCCAATGCTCCATCCCCATCCAAATCCAAGGGCGAAGCACTCGCCAGCGATGGGACCAAATGCGGCGCACCTGCTGGGAAATTCGTCTCCACGGAGCGGAACAAGGGTTTCGCACGCGTACCCAAATTACGCATATATAAAAAAGTAGGACAGCCCACATGACCGATAATCAGGTCAGAAACTCCATTTTTATCTGGATCCCAAAGCGCTAAGGTATTCCCCAAATGCTGCACCGCCGAGGTAGATTGCGTGCTTAAAACAGATTCCGGAACAAGCCCGAAAGTTATATCGTCACAATCATTCAAATAGAAATTTCCCCAATTCAAGGCCTTCGTATTGAACTTCAGATCGCCCGTGTTTTCATAAAAACTAATGTAGTGCCCAGCCGGCTCGAAGGCTAACACATCCATATCCCCATCACCATCCACATCTGTAATCGCCGGAATATCCGTAGCGCTGACATAAATATTAAGCAGGCCATTCAGGCCTGTCGATTTCAAGTTTCCTAGGGATTTGGGGAAATTATTATTCAGATTAGGGTACACCTGAATTCCTCCAGCGCTCGAGGTAAAAAGATCTTTGTCCCCATCTCCATCGTAATCCAGCAGATTCATCCAGTTTTCGATAAGAGGAAAACGCTTTTGATATCCTGGAACATAGGTAAAACCTCCATAGGCATTGCGCAAAAAGGTCTTCAGGTGCTGAGCACTGCGATCAAAAACGACCAAGTCCTGTTTGCCGTCTTCATCCAAGTCCATTTGGAAGAATTGAACCGAATTAAAGCCTCCAGCCCACGGATTTTTCAAGCCTGAAACTGGTTGATTGATGATCTGCTCAAAGGAGATTTGCTGCGCGTTCGAGTAGAAAGCGAGGAAACAAAGTGCCCAGAACAGCCTGATTTTTCTCATCGCTATAAAGATAAGAAGGGACTTATAACAAATAGCTGAAATGGATTGAAAATC
>JBMSJH010000233.1:0-3077 GCA_049418705.1 Aquirufa sp. | reverse complement strand
TATTCGTGGGACCTCCGGGAGGAGCTCAGCTCGCGATGGCGCATGCGTTTGTTACCTATTTGTTTTGCACGAATCGTTCCGAATCAGACGCCTGTGGTGTTTGCCCTAGTTGCCAGAAATTGCAACGCGGTGTTCATCCTGACTTAGTTTACGTCTATCCGACGGTTATCACGAAGAAAATCAAAGACGCAGAATCCGACGCATTCTTGCCCGATTGGCGTAAATTCATACAGGAATCTTACTTCAGAACCTTGCCCGAGTGGCTAGCCTACATGGGTGCCGAAGGCAATCGCCAAGGAAATATTCCCGTAGAAGAAACGCGTAAATTAGTCCAAAAAATCAGCCTAAAACCCTTTGAAGCTCCTTTTAAAGTGGTGATGCTTTGGAATCCAGAGACACTAAATGCCTCTGCGGGAAATGCTTTACTAAAGACCTTGGAGGAACCGCCTAGTTCTACCCTCTTTATATTGGTTTGTGCAGAGCCTGATAAGTTATTAACAACCATTATTTCCAGAACCCAGCGGGTGAGCGTAGGGGCTGTAGATGTGGAGGATTTAGCCGCTTATTTAGCCCAAAAGGCTGAAATTGATACCGAAAAGGCTCATCAAATTGCGGTGAATTGTGAGGGAAATATCTCCGAGGCTTTGGAGAAATCGAACTCAGATAATTTAAGCACCACGACCTGGTTCGCGGAGTGGATGCGTGCCATTTACGCCCGAAATCTATCGAAATTAGTGCAGTTAGCCGATCAATTCGACGGTTTAGCCAAGGAGAATCAAAAAAGTATCTTGACCTATAGTTTACATATTTTCAGACAATGTTTGTACCAGATTTCGGATGCAAGCGGTCTGATCAAATCGCTCGATAAGGAAAAAGCCTTCGTGGATAATTTCTCGAAGACTTTGAGCACCGAAAAGATTGCGGCGATGACCGAAAAAATATCTGAGGTTCACTACCATCTAGAACGCAATGCGCGCGCTAAAATGGTGCACCTTGATCTTTCACTCCACTTATTACGCGTTTTCCACGCGAAAAACTCTTAATATGAAGATGGTTCGCATTGGTACACGAAATTCAGCATTAGCCTTATGGCAAGCCCACCACGTGGGATCTTTGCTGGCTACTCAGGGTTTAGGCTACGAAATCGTTGCGATCACGACGAAGGGGGATCAGATTTTGGATCGTTCGCTGTCTAAAATCGGATCAAAAGGAGTCTTTACCGAGGAATTAGAAGCCATGCTTTGCGCAGGCGAAATCGATATTGCTCAGCATTCGGCGAAGGATCTTCCCTCCCATTTGCCTGCAGAACTAGAATTAATCGCCTTCACGGAGCGCGAAGCGGCCCAAGATGTCGTTTTAAGCCTTGATCCAGCGAAGACCTTAGCTTCGAGCGAACCTTTGCGCATAGGAACGTCTTCTACCCGTAGACGCGCCTTTCTGCGCCATTTCTACCCACAACATACGGCGGTGGAGATGCGGGGTAATTTGCAGACCCGTTTGGAGAAATTAAAAAACGGAGAATGTGACGCCATGTTACTTGCTTTTGCCGGCGTGCATCGCATGGAAATGGAATCCTATATCACCCAACACTTAAGTTTAGATCAATTTGTACCGGCTGTCGGTCAAGGATCGGTAGCCATCCAATGCGCCCTTACCTTAGACGCTGAGGTAAAAGAACTAATACGCAAGGCTTGCAACCATCCAGCTACCGAAGCATCCTTATTAGCAGAACGACACTTATTAGCCCATTTAGAGGGCGGATGTAGCGTTCCAGTATACGGACATGCGATACACCAGAACGGTCAATTGACTTTGCAAGCCGGGGTACTTAGCTTAGACGGAATAGAAAATATCGTTCATTCGGCAACGGGATCCGATCCAGCGCTTTTAGGAAAAGAAGTAGCCATGGAGCTAATCCACTTAGGTGCGCACCAATTATTACGTAAAATCAGACAGGAATTAGGTTCATGAAAAAACGCATATTAATCACTGGATCCAACGGTTTATTAGGCCAAAAACTCGTCGAACTATTACGAGGTCAAGAAGGCATCGATTTAATCGCCACGGCACGAGGTGCGAATCGTTTGCCTGTAACCGAGGGTTATACCTATGCGTCCTTAGATATCACGGTTCCATCTGAAGTTCATGCGATTTTTGATCAATTCAAACCGGAAGTGGTTATTCACACGGCGGCAATGACGAATGTGGATACCTGCGAAACAGATCGCGCTGGTTGTGATCTATTAAATGTAGATGCAGTTGCTTTTTTAATCGAGGCCTGCGAAAAACACGGCACCTATTTATGTCATTTATCCACTGACTTCATTTTTGATGGAGCAGACGGCCCTTATACCGAAGAAGGAATTGCCAATCCAATCTCCTATTATGGCGAAAGCAAGTTAAAGGCGGAACAGTTATTATTTGATTCAAATATTCGCTGGAGCATTGCACGCACGGTTTTAGTCTATGGCATCGTTCCAGACATGAGCCGATCGAACATCGTTCTTTGGGTGAAGAAATCCCTAGAGGATGGCAAAACCATCCAAGTCGTGACGGATCAATTCCGTACGCCTACCCTGGCGGAAGATTTAGCGATGGGCTGTTGGTTACTGGCTAAAGATGAAGTGGAAGGCATATTCAATATCTCTGGCTCTGACTTCTTAACTCCATATGAGATGGCGGTGATGACAGCGGATTATTATGGTTTAGATAAGTCGCTTTTACAAAAGGCAGATTCTTCTACCTTCCAACAAACAGCGAAGAGACCCGCTCGCACCGGATTTGTACTCGATAAAGCAAAAAAAGTCCTAGGTTATGCACCTAGAACTTTTCAAGAGGGTATCGCCATTATGGCTCAGCAAGTAGCTGATTTAATCTAAAGCTTCTGGATCTTCCATCATTTCATCAGCCATGGGATTTACCACGGGCAGATCGATAACAACGGGAGTTTCTTTGGGCTTCGCGAAGTCTTTATTTTCGTCTAATAAGGTCTTCCAAAGCAAATCTTTCAATTCCTGGATTCCCTCTTGCATCACCGATGAAATCAATAATACGGGAATATCCTTCGGTAAACTTTC
>JBMSJH010000232.1:0-3122 GCA_049418705.1 Aquirufa sp. | reverse complement strand
TCGTGCAATTCTCCTTTTTGGTAGTTTAAGCGTAGGTCAGCTAAGTTCATAATTTCGAGGATAAATTTATTATCTTTACAAAGGCACTCTCTATCCCCAAATATAGCTGAATTACATGAAAAAATTATTCCTTTTTGACGCGATGGCCTTGATTTATCGCGCGCATTTTGCTTTTGCTAAAACACCTCGAATTTCATCGAAGGGAATTAATACTTCCGCCGTTTTTGGCTTTGCAAATACGATCCTTGAGGTCATTAATAAGGAGAAACCAGATTATTTAGGGGTAGCTTTTGACACGCCAAAACCGACTTTCAGACACGTAGAGTATACGCCCTATAAGGCTCAGCGTCAGGAGCAACCGGAGGATATTACGATTGCGATTCCCTATGTGAAGCGTTTGGTTGAGGCGATGGATATTCCGCTGTTGATTTTGGATGGATATGAGGCGGATGACGTAATCGGAACGATTGCAAAAAAGGCCGTTCGGGCGAATCCAGATATCGAGGTCTTCATGATGACTCCGGATAAGGATTACGGGCAATTAGTGGAGGAGCGCATTAAGATGTACAAACCGGCCTTTATGGGTAAGGGAGTTGAAGTTTTAGGGCCAAAAGAAGTATGCGAGCGCTGGAACATTTCAAACGTAGACCAAGTCATCGATATGCTAGGTTTGATGGGTGATGCGGTGGATAATATTCCCGGCATTCCAGGGGTAGGTGAAAAGACCGCCCAAAAGCTCATCGAGCAATTTGGCTCATTGGAAAACCTACTAGACAATACCGACCAGTTAAAAGGCAAATTGCAGGAAAACCTGGTCAATTTCCGCGAGCAGGGCATTTTATCGAAGCATTTGGCCCGTATTATGCTCGAAGTACCTATTGAATACGAAGAAGAAAAATTAAAAGCGACTCCACCTAACCGAGCCTTATTAGAGCCTTTATTAGAAGAATTAGAATTCAGAACGCTGCGCAAGCGTATTTTAGGCGAAGACGAACCGGTTGTCGCGAAGGTGAAAGCGTCACCTAAAGTGGATGCGAATCAGATGGATATGTTTGGCTCACCGGCTCCTGCAGCCGCATCTGCCCCAGAAATGGATGAAGAGGAAGTTAGCACGACGAGCTATTCCAACTTAAGCAATACCGCACACCAATACCATTTAGTGCAGGGTGAGAACGCGATCAAGTCCTTGATTAGTTTCTTGGATCGCCAAGATGCCTTCTGTTTTGACACAGAAACGACGAGTTTAGTAGCCATCGAGGCACAATTAGTGGGTATGTCCTTCTCTTATCGTAAGGGTGAGGCCTTTTATGTGCCTTTCCCAGAGGATCAGGCGGCATGTCAGGCACAGGCAGATTTGTTTAAGGGGATTTTTGCCAAAGAATCCACCACCAAAATCGCCCAAAACATCAAATACGACATGAGCGTCTTGCGCAATTATGGCATCGAAATCAAAGGAGCAACCTACGACACGATGCTTGCTCACTATTTAATTGAGCCAGAAAAACGCCACGGGATGGATGCTTTGGCCCTCGCCTACCTAAGTTACGAACCGATGTCAATCGAAAACTTGATCGGCAAAAAAGGGGCTAAACAAGGTAACATGCGGGAAGTGGAATTGAACTTGATCAAGGAATATGCGGCAGAAGATGCCGACATCACCTTGCAATTAAAGCCTTTCTTAGACAAACAATTAACGACAAATCCAAAGGCTGTTCAACTACTGAAAGAGGTAGAAATGCCTCTGGCACGTGTTTTATCTGCTATCGAATGCGAAGGTGTAAATTTAGATGTTCCGTTCCTACAAGAGATGTCCAAAACCTTGGAAGCGGATTCCAAAGCCGTTCAAGAAAAGATTTTTGCCACGGCTGGACAAGAGTTCAACATTGCCTCTCCTAAACAATTAGGCGAGATTCTATTTGAAAAACTGAAGTTAGATCCGAAGGCGAAGAAGACCAAAACCGGTCAATACATGACGGGCGAAGAGGTGCTTTCCAAACTTGAAGCCGAGCACGAAATCGCCTCTCTAATTTTAGACTTCCGCGAATTACAGAAATTAAAATCGACCTATGTAGATGCCCTTCCGGCACTTATTTCCCCTACTACAGGTCGCATTCATACTTCTTTCATGCAGGCCGTTACCGCAACAGGTCGTCTTTCATCAAAGGATCCGAACTTACAAAATATCCCTATCCGTACGGTTCGTGGTCGGGAGATCCGCAAGGCCTTCATCCCCCGCGATGAAAACCACTTGATTTTATCAGCGGATTATTCCCAAATCGAACTCCGCATCATGGCCGCCTTCTCGAAAGACGAATCGATGCTAGATGCCTTCAATAACGGTTTGGACGTACACAAAGCCACTGCCGCGAAAGTATTCCACGTCCCTTTAGAAGAGGTAACCTCGGACATGCGTCGCAAGGCGAAGACAGTAAACTTTGGGATTATTTACGGCGTTTCTGCCTTCGGACTTGCTGCTCAATTAGGCATTTCCCGCACGGAGGCAAAGGAAATCATCGATCAATATTTCGTCGAGTTCCCTAAAGTGAAGACCTTTATGGACCAAAGCATCACCGATGCTCGCGACAACGGTTACGTCGAAACGGTTTTAGGTCGTCGCCGCTATTTACGTGATATTCTATCCGCAAATATGAACGAACGTGGTTTCGCTGAACGCAACGCCATAAACGCTCCTATTCAAGGTTCTGCGGCTGATATGATCAAAGTCGCGATGATTCAAATCCAAGATTTCTTAGAGAAAGAAAACCTGAAATCGAAAATGATCCTAACTGTTCATGATGAACTCGTGTTCGATGCTCACAAGGACGAAGTTGATTACCTAAAAGTCCAAATCAACAAAATCATGTGCGAGGCCATGGATTTAGGTGTGGCGATGGAAACGGGTATTGGCGTGGGTGAGAATTGGCTGGAAGCGCATTAAAAATCAGCGGAGCTGATTTTTCAAAGATCAAAGTTCAAAGACCAAAGTTCAGATATAGTCAAAAAGTATCCGCTAGCGATACCTTATTTGAACTTTGAACTTTGGTCTTTGCTATTTGTCTAAAAACCTCTCCGTAATCCCTCCATACGAATCAATTCGTCTATCTCTAAAGAAAGGCCAGGTT
>JBMSJH010000231.1:0-3124 GCA_049418705.1 Aquirufa sp. | reverse complement strand
CCCTCCGACATACGCCCCAGTTTTTCGATATAATTCATCTCCACTCGAGCAAAATCATCTTCGCATTGTGCATAGAGTAGGCCAAAAACCGCATCAGCGTCAGTTTTTCCATAGATATGAGGAATTCCCCATTGATCCCGGTAAATCGTTACTCGTTTCGCTTGATCCGCATACGGATTTGCTAGACTTAAAAAAGAGATAAATAGGAAGAGGATAACCTTTTTCATTTTCAAAATTTATTATCTAAAAATAAGAATAAAATCGGGTCAGAAGGGTATAAACAATGTAAAATTGTCTTTCTAACTTACAAGAATATTCTAAACCAAACCTATGAAACTACTTCGGCTTCTTCCGATACTTGCCTTATTGTGTGCTAACAGCCTTTTTGCACAATCTAAAATTAAGATTCAAGGAGAAGTCAATGTCCCATTTTCAAGCATCCGACTATTTAAAGGAACTTCCTTAGTGACTGGGACCATCGGAAATGAGAAGGGTAAATTTACCCTCGAGGCTACCCCAGGATTGTATGATGTTTTGATAGAAAGTATCGGCTATGAGCCGCTGAAATTAGCAAATCAGGCATTTAACGCTTCCGTAAATCTGGGTTTAATCACTGTAAAAGAGAGTAATCAGACGCTGAATGAAGTGGTTGTGAAGGGCCAAAAAGCCTCCATGGAACTCAACCTAGATAAGCGAATTTTCAATGTAGGAACTGATTTAGCCAATAAAGGGGCGACGGCCTCTGAGATTTTAGGCAATTTACCCTCCATCCAAGTGGATCCAGAAGGAGCCATTAAACTCCGCGGAAGCGATAATGTTCGGATATTAATCGATGGAAAACCATCTACTTTAGCCGGCATTAATGGCTCATCCGGCTTGCAATCTTTGCAAGGTAATCTCATCGATAAAGTCGAAATCATCACGAACCCTTCAGCGCGCTATGAGGCAGAAGGAATGGCTGGTATCATCAATATCGTGCTGAAAAAGAACCAAAACCAAGGCTTCAATGGGGCAATTGAAACTACCACTGGATATCCAGAGAATTTTGGGGGAACAGCCATTGTCAACTACCGCAAAAACAAATTCAATTTCTTCGTGAATTATGGTGTTTTTTATCGCAGGACACCCGGCAGAAACAGCATTTATCAAGAAGTGTATACCGGTAAGCAAACCAATTATTTAAACCAGAATTCCTCTAATAATGTGACTGGATTAGTCAATAACGTTAGGGGAGGTGCCGATTATTTCTTTAATGATAAGACCATATTAACGGCGTCATACATATACCGCCGTACAGATGTGCAGCGAATTACGGATTATTCCTATCTAGATTACCGGGGTAATTTATTCAACCTTTACAGTGATACCTATCGTCAACAAGACGAAAAAGAAGCTGAACCCAATGGCGAATATGCGCTTACTTTTAAGAAAAGCTTCGCCAAAAAAGGAAAAGAATTTTCAGCCGATTTACGTTATCTAGACTATTGGGAGCGTTCTGATCAAATTTATACCCAATATGGTAAAAAAGGAGACGGGTCAGCCTTTCCTGAATTAACGAAAGTTCAAAAAGCCTTAAATGATGAATTTGAGCGGCAATGGATTCTACAAGCTGATTATGTAAATCCGATCGGGAAGGATGCAAAAATCGAAATGGGCTTGCGTACTAGTTTCAGAAATATGATCAACGATTATATCGTGACGGAAAAACAAGCCTCAGGTATATTTACTGTCGTGCCGGGACTGAAAAATGTCTTTAATTACCAAGAGAATATCTCCGCGGCCTATTTGATTTTTGGCAATAAAATGAAGCAGTTCTCTTATCAATTCGGGTTAAGAGCAGAGACTACGGATATTCAAACCGTATTGGAAGAAACAGGGGAGAAGAATCCAAGAAATTATGCCAATCTATTCCCTAGTGCCCATTTTACTTATACCATTACGCCAGATAATTCCTTTCAATTCAGTTATTCACGACGGGTAAGAAGACCTACTTACAATGATTTGACACCCTTTGTGACCTTCTCAGATAACCGAAATTTCTTCTCTGGAAACCCTAATTTGAATCCTGAATTCACGAATTCATTTGACTTAGGGCACTTGAAATATTTTGATCAAGGAAGCATCAGTTCATCGGTTTATTACCGCCAAACTTTTGGGAAAATTGAACGCTTCAGAACCGTAGATACGTTAGGATTTGCGAGAACATTACCCGCCAATTTATCAGATCAACAATCTATGGGAGTTGAAGTGGCAAGCTCTTGGAATTTCACTAAATCCTACAAAGCGGATTTAAGTTTTAATGCTTTCCGAGCGATTACAGATGCTTCTAATGTGAATGCTGCCTTCAAAAGCGATACCTATTCCTGGTTTGCAAGACATAGTTCCCGAATTAAAATAGGGGCTACAGATTTCCAAATCCGAGCTAATTACGAAGCCCCTCAATTAACACCACAAGGTTCAAGAGGCTATATGGCTTGGATGGATTTATCCGCCTCCAAAGATATTATGAAAGGAAACGGGACATTAACTTTCAGTATTTTAGATATCTTTAACTCCCGAATTAATCGCTACGAGTCTCGATTCCTCGAACCAAGAGATGGATCCGGATTTTATACGCGAGGAGAATCACAAGGGCGTTTACGTTCTTTTAATTTGACATTTAACTACCGATTCAAAACCACCAAACAAGCGGCCAAACAACGCCGCAGTATGATGGATGAAGAAAATTAATAAACCTATGAAACGAATAGTACTTTATTCCTGCACAGCATTCGCCCTTTTTTCCTGTTCTAAACAAGGAAAAGATGATACCTTCAAAATTATTTATGAGGATCAAGCAAAGGTCGTTGAAAATGCAAAGGCGATCAAAGAAAAGCAGCCGATTAAATTAATTAATGGCCTAAAAATTGATTTATGGGCATCCGATTCACTTTTACAGGATCCGGTGGCTATCGCAGTGGATGACAAAGGAGCCATATTCGTCAATAGCACGAACCGAAACAAAGCATCTGAATTTGATATTCGTGGACACCGCGATTGGATGACGGAATCGATTGGATTTCAAACAGTGGAGGATCGCCGCGCCTTTCTACGCCGCACTTTTGCTCCAGAAAATTCAGCTAAA